>NZ_JBIURH010000043.1:1424-64657 GCF_044740765.1 Kitasatospora sp. NPDC088346 | reverse complement strand
CTTTGTCCTTGTTTTCTTGGTGTTTGCTTTCCCTTTGGTTTTGGCCCCCCCGGGGGGGGGGGCCCACGCGGCTGGGGGGGGCGGGGCCCCCCCCGGGGGGTGGGGGGGGGCCCGCGACGTCGTTCTTGGTACGTGGGTTGGGCCTGCTGGGTGTCGTC
This sequence comes from Kitasatospora sp. NPDC088346, assembly GCF_044740765.1. Taxonomy (NCBI): domain Bacteria; kingdom Bacillati; phylum Actinomycetota; class Actinomycetes; order Kitasatosporales; family Streptomycetaceae; genus Kitasatospora; species Kitasatospora sp. NPDC088346. Next base: position 64,499 of record NZ_JBIURH010000043.1, on the reverse strand, counting down.
ACGGCACGCAGGCTAGGCAGCCCCGCTGCTTAGCGTCCCGGTGTGGCTGGCGGCGGGGGTGCGGCGCGCACCCGAGGTGCTGGCGAGGCGGACGGCGGGCGCGGCGGCGGTGCTGGCGGGGTGCGCATCGGGGGTGCGTCGCTTGCGGGTTCCGACGGGGCCGCCGTGGAGGGTGGGGTCGGAGCCGGGGCACTCGGTGTGCAGGGCCTCGTCATAGGGCTTGCGGCAGTGAATGCACATCACCTCGGCGGAGGAGACCTTGGTGGTGGCCGGAACGCGGTAGACGCCGCGTCGGCGTGCATATGCAGCGCCCTGTGCGTCCACGGGAACGTAAGCGGCGATTACCCATTCATGCGAGAGCTTCTCAGCGGCCGTGGTCATTTGGAAGCTCCTTTCCGGGCGGCCTGACGGGGGCAGGCCGTGTAGCGCATGAACTGATTTGTGAGCACCGATTCATCCTTTTCTCGCCAGGGGCGGTAGCGCCTCCAACGTGGGGTTGGAGGCGCCTCCGTCTCGACCTAGGTATCCGAGTAAGGAGAAATAGAGGAGCGCGTTGGGCGTGGTCCAGACATGTGACACGCCCCCGCCAAAGCTCCTGAATCCCCCGACGCCGTCTGGCATATGCAGTACGGCTCTCTAACGATTCAATAACCGCCAACGCCGCCCTCGCCACTTCTTTTGATGTGACTTCCATCACATGGCTTGATCTGCCGCCTTCGGGTTCGTCCCCCGTCTAACAGGTGGGATCTTCATGCGCACATTAGATGCATCGTCTGACAACTGTCGGCGCGCATTCGACTGGTGCCCTATGCGACAAGTCGGACCTTCCGGCGACGCGCCTGCGGCTCATACAGAGCCAGCAGCACAGCCTCCGCACGGTCCGGAGAACTCACCCCCCTCGCCTTCATCGACCGCTTGGACTCGATCACCGTCCGGCCGGCTGCGCTCGTGCCGAGCTTGGGCGCGGACAGCTGGGCCTGAGTTCGCCGGTCCACGCGCAGACGTAGCGCCGATGCGGCAGGCGAGACCAGCGCCCGGGTCGCCAACCACATCTCGTCGCGCTGCGTCGCTGGGCGCAGCGTGGCCGCCTCGTCGTCGCGGCCCGGCGCCTCACTGACGACGACCGACACAATCTCGGCCCCGTGCAGCCCATCTCTCCGCCACGACTCCAGGAGACCGGCCACACCCCAGCCCACCCCGACACCGTCGACCTTGACCCGAACCGGGAGCCGGGTGCCGATCGCCCCCGCGAGGACCTGAGCCGCCAGGATCTCGCGCAGCACGACGCCGGCGACCGCGACGGGGTCGGCGTTGTCCTGGCCGGCAGTGGCATGGCGCAGCTCCACGAGATCCCCGACCGCGCGGGCGATCACCATCTCGTCGCCGCCGCCGGCAGCGACATCGACGCCCAGGCGCACCCATGCGCCGACCTTCACCCGGTACGGGGAGGTCTCGCCGTCCAGGCCGAGGCCCTTGAGTACATGGAAGTCCTCACTGTCGGGCTCGGCGGTGTCGGCTGCGGCCTCGATCCAGGACGTCGGGATCGCCCGGGCCTGGCCGCCGCGCGGGAACCGGGCGTGCACCTTGGCCTGGACGAACGGGGCGTCCTCCCCGTGGTCCCGGATCGTGTCCCGCACCCACTCGGGGTCCACGAGGTGGGAGGCGAGCAGGTGCGCCGGCGCCTGCGGTGGGCAGGATCGGCAGCGCCGCGTTCGTTCGCCCGACATCAGCGGGGTGTCGTAGACGCTGATCGGCAGCACGTGCACGGCCGGGTCGGCGCAGGTCTGCTCGAACCAGCTGCCCTCGTCGTCGGTCGGCGGGTTGCCGATCAGCAGGGCCCGGGTGTGCTCGCCGGTGAGCACACCGCGCATGGCGGCACCGATGATCCGGCCGATACCGCCCGCCTCGTCCACGATGAACATCAACCGCGGCGCGTGGATGCCCTGAACGGCGGACTCGTCGTGGTCCGGAGCCGAGAAGCCGTACGCCACCACGAGGTCCGAGCCATGGGAGTCCGGCATCTTCCACTGGGTGACGCCCACCTCTCCGGGCAGGCCCGCCCGGGCGACGATCTGCCGGATGTGAGGCCACATCTGACGCTGCACCTGCCGGGCGCGGGTGGCGGTGGTGACCGTGAGGGCGGTGCCGGGCGGGTGGACGACGGAGGACCAGACGGCGGCCCTCGCCGCGATGTGTGTCTTCCCAGAGCCGAAGCACGAGGGGACGGCGACCCGGCGGTGGTCGACCAGAGCTTCCAGGATCTCGCGCTGGCGGCTCCACTGGGATTCGCCGAGGACGTCCTCAACGAAGCCGACAGGGTCGTCGGCCCAAAGGGCGTACGGGGTACCGGCCTCTGCCTTGGCTGCGGCGAGGACCTGGGCCCAGTCCTCGACCGCCAAGCCGTCGTAGAACCGGCGGCGGACGGCTGGGGGCGAGGCCGCGAGGTCGGCGTAGAGGCGGCGGCCCGCCTTGCCGGAGCGAGGCGCGGGCAGGGCCGGCAGGGACTGCTTCACAGACTCCCCCACGGGTCGGGGCCGATCGGCAGGCCACAGTGCACGGCTGTCGACGGAGTGTCGCGCCGAGCCCCGACTCCGGCCGGACCCGGCACCAACAGCCCGGCCACACTTCTTCCGACCGCCAGCCCGACCGTCACCCGTAGCCCGCTGCAGCCCACCAACAGCCCCCAGCCGACGCGCTGACCGCCCCGCCGGGCTCTTGCTGAACGGGAAGGGCCCGGCTCGTTCACCGTCCCACGTGCTGCGGCGGAAGAGACAGCACCCACCCCTGGGCCGTCTTCGTCGCCACGACACCAAGCTGCGTACGCGCTCGCTGAACAGTGCGAGGCGCAAAGCCCACACCCGCGGCGGCCGCCGTCACGTCCCGGGTAGGTACGGGCCCCTCGGCCAGCAGTTCCTCCAGGAACCTGTAGGCCCCGGTGCTCGCCGGGCGCCGACGGCACAGGTCCGCGCTCTCGATTGCCCGATCCGTACCGCGCGAGAAGCGGGAGTTCCACACCACCGGCCGATCACGGCCGGCCTGGCGGAACTTCAAGCCGCCCATCACCCTCCACGACTCGCAGGCAACCGGTACCAGCGCCATCGAGCTCTCGGGGCCGTTCACAGCCATGTGCACCGCCGCCGTGCTTCCCAGCTCCGCAGCCTCCTGCGCACGGCGCGAAGCCAGCCAGCCCGCCCGCTTGGACGCTTCCCTCACCCCCAGGATGGCCATCCCGAGATGCTCCGACACCTCGCCCAACGCCCGCAACGCCCTCTCCGCGGGTACTCGGTAGGGGCACACCAGCATCACGTCCACCACCAGCAGCTCCACGCCCCGGCCGCGCAGCAGTCCCTCCACCTGCGCCACGTCCGCCGGCAGCCGCAGCCCCCGCTGACCTCCGCGCCCGCCCAGGACCTCTATCACTTCGGTCCGTTCGGCGTCTGCACCCGAGGCCGACAGCAGCCGCCGGACGTTCGCCGTGGTGTGCGACGCCGTCAGCACCACGACACCCCGGCCGGTAGGCGGGTGCTGGCCGTCCGGCAGGACAGACCCGGCAGAAGCCCGAGCAGCCACATCCAGCGCCACCGTCAGGGTGTTGACTCCGTCCTCCCCGTCGATCAGCGTCAGGCCGACCGACGGAACGTAGCCCGGCCAAATCCAGCCGGGACCGTCCTCGAACGCCGGCGGCGGCACCACCACGTACTGCGCGCCGATCCTCAGAGCCGCCGCCACATCCTGCGGGTCGCACCCGGCGCCCAGACAGTCCAACTCGACTCGGCCATCGCCAGCGGCAAGCACGAGGAGCGAGCCCTGCCGGTCATCGTGGGCCGGGCACCTGGCCAGCCATCCCCCCTCGGTCAGCCTCACGTTCCCCCAGCGGCGCAGCGCTTCCCGCACCACCTCGTAGGAGCTCTCCGACACCTAGATCCTTCCCCCTTCGCACTATCGGCGGGCATCGCGTCGCTTCGCAGCGATACACCCCGCACCTGTTCGACACACCCACCAGGACGGCCATCTGACGCCTCGACAGCCCGCGACTACAGGGCGTCCCAGCTGGCAGGCAATTACGCCAAACCGCGCAGCTTATCGACGCTTCGGGACCGGATCACAGGTCCGAAGGTCCCGGCGCGCCGGCCCAGGCGGGCACGTCGCCGCGTGCGGCACAGCCGCTCGTACGGCAGCACCGGCAGCTCCCGGCTGGGTCGGCGTGAGCGCACCGTCCCGACGCCGTCTCGATAGACCGCGGTGTTCCCCCGGTCGGAAGGCTCAGCGTCGACGGCCAGGCGCGCGCCCGAGACGGTCACCGTCCAGCGCACCGGGCGCCGGCACCTGCGGCACCTCGACAGCCCTCCACGCGGCAGCGCGGCTCACACCCCGCCGGTCGCCGGGTCCGGCACGGCGAGCAGCGCAGCCACCTGCCGCCAGCCGTACATCGCCACCGCGTTCGCCTGGCCGTGCACGGCGATCGCCTCCAGGACATCCACCGGATCCACCGCCCCCTGGCCGCCGCCAGGCAGCGCCGCCATCAGTGGGCGCTGCCCCGGCATCACCGCTGGCGCCGGGCGCTTCCCGCCAGCAGGCGGCGCGTCCACAAGCGCCAGCGCCCTCGGCCCCGCAGCTGGCGGGCCGTCCTCCAGCGCGATTCGCCGCTCGATGCTCGCGAACCGCTCGGCCACCGACACCTGCGCCGCATCCGCCACCCCTCGGTGCTGCGCCGGCCGTGGACGGCGCTCAGCCACCTGGTCCGCTGACGCTCCGGGCCGCAGCCGCTGCTCCCGCACCCACTTGCGCCACATCGCCTGCCAGTCGGCGCCCTGCGTGCCCCGGCCGCGATGCCAGTCCTCGAACGCCTCCGTCGTGGCCGCTAGCCCCTCCCGGCCGCCGAGCCGCTCGAGGTGCCCCTCGGCAGACGCCCACAGCAGCGCCGCCGCATCGGGTTCGAAGCCGTCCGGAAGTGGGTGCCGGCGCGCCGACACCCACGGACGTACAGGCTCCGCACACACATCAATCCCCTCCCTTCGGGAGGGGAGGGCAGGGGCCGGGCGCGTGCGAGGGCCATTCCGGTCCCGGGGGGACGCAGCGTCCTGACCTGGGCCAGTGTCCTGAGCGGGTACGCGATCAGCTCCCCGGTTGTCCGGGGAAGCGTCATCATCGGCGGACGGATGACCGCCGCCGCGCTGCTGGCGCTTCTTCTCGGCGGCACGCCGGCGGCGCTCCTGGACCTGCCGGCGGCTGGGGTTGGCGTCCAGGTAGTCGTGCATCACGAAGTCGCCCTCGCGGACCTGTGGGCACTTCGGGCAGGCGTGCCGGGCGGCGTGCCACAGCCCGGCCGCCACGAGCTTCCGGATCTGCGAGGCGGTGCCGTTCTTGGCGGCGACCGCCCTGGGGATCACGCCGTCGGTCAGGTGGGCGCTGGCGTAGGCGCCGCAGCGGACCCACAGCCCAAGGGCCGCGTTACCCGCTGCGAGGGTCTTGAAGTGGTCGTCGGTGCTGTCTCCAACAGCGAACCAGGACATGCCGGTGGTCTCCTACCAGGGTGGTGTGCCGGGGCCGCAGTCCGGCAGATGAGTGATCGGACGCCGGGCGCTTCAGGCCGCCACGTCGGTGGGGGCGACCACGTCGATGCCGAGCAGGGCGCGCAGCTTGGCGGTAGGAACCAGCAGGCGCCGGCCGACCGAGATCGTCGGGATGTCGCCGCGCCGGGCCGCGTTGTAGCTCGCGGCCTTCTGGAGGCCGAAGAGCCGGCCAGCTTCCGGCACGGTCATGGTCGGCTGGACCCGCGGGTCGGGCAGGACGGGAGTGTCGCCTGTCGTCGTCATGTCCGCACCCTGTCCCGGAGCGGGCCTTTTCGTCCCGCCGTCCACCTCCGGCGCCGCCCGTCTCGGTGCGCCTCATCCGCCACATGTGCGGTACATGCGTGGCCATATTCGTGCAGGTCACGAGCCATGCGCACCGCAGATGGCGCCCTTGACGCGAATCAGCTGACGCAGGGTCACCTACGTAGGGACAGGCTCCCCACCTGGCAGAGCGCTCTGCTTCAACTCAGTTGGCCAGCGCGTTGCCCACCAATACCGCGTCCGTCCACACCCGCACCGCAGCCGGTTCCGCGCTCCCTTATGACTGCTATGTCCGTAGCAGCTGCTCACCGGTCGTGTGTCCGTCCGAACCGTTGCGCGCTCTTCAGCCGCGATTCACCCGTCAAGAGCGCCATCTGCGACCTGCGCCGTTGTCGCAACCACGACTACCCCAGAGAAGCGACTCCTTCCCGGTGACCTGGACAGACACCAGCGGCCTATTCGGTCTCGGCGGATGCCGGCAGACGTGAGGTGGCAATGCGCGCAGCATGCCACCAGGATCTCGACACGCCTTGAAGACCACCGCGCACGTACGGTCTGCCCAATTCAGCACGCCAAACCCTGTTCCGCCGTCTCGGGTGGCCAGGTGACTGTAGGCGTGTCCGGCCGAGCCCAAGCGGCTCCACCACCCCGCCAGAGGGAGACCATGCACGTCCGACACCACGTTTCCGCCGCGAGCCGGCTTCCCGCTCCGACCCCGGACTCCCCCGCCGTCATCGCACACGAGATCGAAGCTGCATCGGAGTTCGACCTTCTGCACAGCGGGTGGTACTCGACCGAGGAACTCGCGGTCCTGCTGAAGGTCGATCCGTCGACCCTGCGGCGCTGGCGCTCCGCCACTCCTCCGCAGGGGCCGCCCTTTGTGCAGATCGCGCCCCGGCTCTACCTCTACAGCATCCCCGACACGCAGGTGTGGCTCGCCCAGAAGCGCACCGACCCATCCAAGGCAGCCTGAATGTCCGATCACACCCAGCTCATCCCCATGGGTGTCAAGCTCACCACCGACATCGAACACCGCCCCGACCGCCGCGCGGAGTTCCGCTACCGCGCCCGCGTGCGCTGGACAGACCCCAACGGCGGCGGCCGCAAGTCGGCTTCCTCCTCCGTCTCCACGGAGGAGGAAGCCGAGGCCTGGATCTCCCGCATGGAACGGGCCGCAGGGCGCGGCATCACCCCCAGGACCCTCACCATGACCCTCGCCGAGTACGGCGACGAGAACTGGGACTTGGCGATGCGCGGCCTGGAGACAACCACCCTCGACCCCTACACCGCTGGGTGGAATCTCCGCGTCGTCCCGGTCCTCGGCCACATACCCGTCGTCAACATCACCAACGGCATCACCGACCGGGCCCTCCACTCGTGGATCGCCGACGGACTCACCGTCTCCTCCGTCAAGAACAGCCTCGCCCCGCTCGTACGCGTCATGGAGCAAGCTGTCCGCGACGGCCTCATCGACTTCAACCCCTCACGCATGAGCGGCTGGCAACGCCTCTACAAGAAAGCCGAGGACGAACTCGACGATCCCCGCTCGCTCGCCCTCGCCGACTGGGACGCCCTCGACGAACTTGCCAACGCCCTGGTCGAACGCTCCCACAACCACTACCGCGGCTGGGGCGACATCGTCCGCTTCGCCGCCTGCACCGCCGCCCGCATCGGCGAAGTCTCCGGCGTCCGCGTCAAGGACATCAACCGCTTCGACTGGACCTGGGACCTGTGCCGCCAGACCACCACCGGCCCCGGCGGCCTCATCGACAAGGGCACCAAAGGCAAGCGACGGCGCACCGTCCCCATCATCGAAGAGATCCGCGACCTCGTGAACTGGCGCATGAACGTGGTCGGCAACGACCCCATGGCCCGACTCTTCACCGGACCGCGCGGCGGCCGGATCACCACCGCCATCCTTCGCGACGCCACCCACTGGGACGAAGTCGTCGTCAGCCTCGGCTACGAGTACCTGCGCCGGCACGACCTCCGGCACACCGGCCTCACGTGGCTCGCCGACGCCGGCGTCCCCATTCATGTCCTCCAGAAGATCGCCGGGCACGGGCACATCACCACAACCCAGCGCTACCTTCACCCGGACAAGAGCTCCATCGAGAACGCCGGCCGAACCCTCAGCAGGCACCTGTCGGCGGACCGGCACATCTCGCAGACGGCAGCACCCGCCCATCCGGCACCGGCAGAGGCGCCAGTGCGCCATCTGCGTCTCGTCCAGTAAGCGGCTTCAACGGCGGCCTCCGGGAATCCTCCGGCCACCGGCTGCCCGCAGCCGTGAGCCTGTCATCGCCAACCACCCTGCTGTAGAAGTGGACTTGTGGCAGACAATGAAGAAGATGCGGAACCCTGGGTCCGGTTGCTGCGCCGCGAGCAGATGGCACGCAACATCCATGGCAGCCTCCGAGCCTCTGGAATCACCGTGCCGCTGGACGCCGTCCTCGAACTCTGCAACCGGCCGGTGCGCACGCACGACGGTAGCCCCTCCCAGTTGCCGCCCGAATGAGCGCTCCATCTCCTCAGCGGTGGCCACACGTTGCGCCCCCGCGCCGTTTGGTCCGGCCTCCGCTCGGACCGCGCGGCGGATTTCCGGCGGCCCCAGCCGGGTAGGGCTGCTGGCATATCGCGCAGGCAGCGCGGACCCCTACGCGGGTCCGCGCTGCCGTGGACCAGGGGGTGGACTGGGTGGCACGCCGAAAGACTGTGTCGGAAGTCCTCGCCGAGGCGTACCGCCTGAAGCAGCAGGCACGAGCCGCGGAGGCGCAGCGAGGGCAACAACAGCCGACCGGTTCCTCCGCACCGACGGCTCCACCCCGCCCCAGGAAGCGGAAGGTGGACCCCGCCGTCGAACACGCCCGGCTTCTGGCCGCTGGCGAGAAGCACCTCCAACGTGAGGAGGCCGCCCGCGCGAAGGAAGCCGCCCGTGTGGAAGCCGAGTTGGCCAAGCGGCAGACGGCTCGTCGCCGGGCGGAGGAGGCGAGGAAGCGCGAGGACGCCCAAGCCGAGAGGGAAGCCCAACGGCAAGCCCGGCAAGCGGAGACGGCCCGGCTCAAAGCCCAGGCTGAGGCGGGCACCGCCGAGTGCAACCGGCGCCGTGAGGAGCTGGAGAGTGTCCTACTCCTACGCCCCGAGGGCCTCGAGCTGTGGCACCCGCACGTCGAACAGGCCTTCACTCACGAGGGCCCCGAGAGCGTCGCGGAGATGGTCGAGGACCTGCTGCGGCGCTCCCCCGTTCCCCCGGGCTGCCGAACGGCAGCCAACGCGGTCTACGTCCCCGAGGCCCAGCAGCTCCTCGTCGACATCGAGCTCCCGAACCACGAGATCGTCCCCGCGGTGGCCTCCTACCGCTACGTCGCGCAGCGGGCCGAGGTCGTCCCCCAACCCGCCAAACAGGCCGAGGTCCACGAGGCCTACGCCCGGCTGGTGGCCCGCCTGGCCCTGCGCGCACTGGACGAGGCGTTCTCCGCCACGCCGGCCGCGTTCGTGGAGAGCGTCATCCTCAACGGCCGTGTAAACGCCACGGATCCGGCGACCGGCCAGGCCGTGCGGGCGTGCGTCGTCAGTGTCATCGCCCAGCGCAAGGACTTCGCCGAACTGGTCCTGGACGAGCCGAGGCTCGACCCGCAGCAGTGCCTCCACCGGCTCGGTGCCACTGTCTCCAAGCATCCCCACGACCTGGAACCGGTCACGCCCATCGTCGAGGCAGACCTGTCCCGCTACCGCATCATCACCGACACCGCCGTGGTCGCCACCCTGGACAGTCGGCCCGACCTGCTCCAGATGAACCCCTACGACTTCGAACGCCTGGTGCGCGAGCTCTTCGAAGCCATGGGCTACGAGACCTGGCGCACCCAGGGATCCCGCGACGACGGCGTGGACGCCGTCGCCACCCTGAACGACCCCACGGGCTCCAGCGTCTTCGCCATCCAGGCCAAGCGCTCCAAGAACGCGGTCCCGGTGGAGACCGTCCGGGCCCTGGCCGGCGTCATGCACGACAAGGACGCCGGCTACGGCATCCTCGTCACCACCTCATGGTTCGGCAAGGCCAGCTACGACTTCGCCCACCGCAACGGCCGCATCCGCCTCATCGACGGCCGCAACCTCAAAGCCCTGCTCGCCGAGCACCTGAACATCGATGCCCTGATCGGGCTGCCCAAGGTCCCCCCGGGCTGGCAGGCTGGCGACCTCGTGTGAAGTCGAACGCGGACCGCCCTGGGGCCACCCCGAGCCGCCTTCGGGCCCAGGCGCTGGACGATGCGGCGCACTGTCGCCGTCGAGACCCCGAACAACGGAGCGAGCGGCAGCATGGTCAGGACCAGCCCGCAGAACCACGCATACCGAAGAACTGCCCCTCTCCAACCTTCTGGACCAAGCTTCGGCTGGGACGCTTCGGTCGGGGTCGGCGGGCCTGTTTCACCTATGGGTGGCCAGGGCTTTCACCAGTGGTCGGCCTTTGGGGATGTGACTGGCAAAAGATTTCCCTGATTGCTCCCTGGATGGGGGCGGTGGTGGTTCTCGGCGCCCGGGACGATGTGCCAGGGGATGGGTAGCTGATCGTTGTCCTGCGGGATTCGCCGTCAGCCGCAGGCGTCGTGGTAGGGGAGCATGGGGAGATGCTGCTGCCACTGCGGGCGAGTCGGGGTGTTGGTGCTCGTGCAGATCTGTCGGACGGACTGGGCCGCTCCCAGCGCCGACAGCCGCACCGTGTGGTCGTAGCCAGCGGTGGCGAGGGTGCTGCCGTCCGGGGTGAACGCCAGGGAGGTGAGCTCCGCAGCGGCGATGGCCATGGGTTGGCCGATCGCGGTCGGGTGGGCCGGGTCTGTGACGCGCCACAGGCGCACGCTGGTTCCGGCGGTGGCGAGGACATGCCCGTCGGGGCTGAAGGCCATTGCTCTGACAGGGCTGGTGTAGCCGCTGAGCGGTTGGCCGAGCAGGGCGGGGCGGGAATGGTCGGAGACGTTCCACAACCGGACCGTACCGTCGGTGACGCCCGTGGAAGTGGTGGTGACAAGGGTCCGGCCGTCCGGGCTGAACGCCAGCGAGATAGAGCCCCCGTTGAGGGGCGGTCCGGATCGGGCCGGACGGTCCGGATCGGTCACGTCCCACAACTGCGTCGTGTCGTTAACGTAGCGGCCGGAGACGGCGAGGGTACGTCCATCGGGGCTGAACGCGATCGTACCGCCCACAGTCACGGCGCCGGTCGGCAGCTGGCCGCGCAGGCGGACACCGGTCAGGTCCGACACGTCCCACAGCCTCACACTGTTGTCGCCGCCGCTGATGCCGGTGGAGGTCGCAGTGGCGAGAATGCGTCCGTCGGGGCTGAACGCCACCGTGCTGACGCCAGCGGAGAAGTTCGTGATCCGGGCGGCCCCGGTGGGACGGGCGGGTTCTGCCAGATTCCAGAGGGTCACGCGCTTGTCGCCGTAGACACTGGTGGCGAGAGCACGTCCGTCGGTGCTGAGGGCCATGGATGTGATGGTGCTGTCGGAGTCCTGGATTCGGCCGAGAGGAGTGGGGCTGGCCGGGTCCGCGGTGTTCCACAACCGTACGGTGAGGTCGGTGGAGGCGGTGGCGAGAAGGCGCCCTCCTGCGCCGAACAGCGTTTCCGTGACGATGTCGGTGTGGCCGGTCAGCAGGGCGGTGGGCAGGTGCCACAGCCGTACGGTGCGGTCCTCGGATGCGGTAGCAACGGTGTGCCCGTCAGGGCCGAACGCCACGGAGTAGATGGCGGCGGTGTGGCCGGCCAGGGGCGGGGCGAGGGACGTGGAACGTGCGGGGTCGGCGGTGTTCCACAGCCCCACGGTGTGGTCCGCAAAGGTGGTGGCGAGGATGTGTCCGTCCGGGCTGAACGCTATGGAGCCAACGCTGGCGGAGCCTGTCAGTGCTCTGCCCACCGCGACCACGTGGGCTGGATCGGCCACGTTCAGCAGGCGCACGCTTCCGTGATCGGAGGCGGCAAGCGTGCGGCCGTCCGGCCCGAACGTCAGCGAGCTGGCACTGGTCCAGATCTTGTCGAGCGGCACAGTACGGGCGGGGTCCGCGACGTTCCACAGGCGTACCCCGTCCTCCACGGAGGAGGTGGCGAGGGTGCGGCTGTCAGGGCTGAACGCCACCGTGTTCACCGCCGAGGTATGCCGGAGGGGCGGACCCAGCGGCGCCGGGTGCGTGGGGTCGGTCACGTCCCACAGCTGCTCGTCCTCGACCTTCCTGCTGCCGGTGGCGAGGATGCGTCCGTCAGGGCTGAACTGCAGCGGGCCCATCGGAGTGCCGGCGAGGGGCTCGCCGAGTCCGTGGGGACGCGCCCGGTCCGTCACGTCCCACAACTGCACCGTGTCGACGGTGTTGACGCCGGCGGTCGCGAGAGTCCGTCCGTCAGGGCTGAACCTGACTTGGCTAACCCCGTTGCGGACCCGGACAGCCTCGCCGAACAGCGTGGGGTGCGCCGGGTTCGCCATGTCCCACAAGCCCAGGACACCCTTGGCTCCGTCGGAGCCCACGGCGGCGAGAGTACGGCCGTCGGGGCTGAACGTCATTGCAAGGACGCTGCCGGGAAAGTCGCTCAGAACGGTGGACAGCGGCTTGTTCGCGTCTTCGAGCAAGCGCGCGTAGTGATCCCCGGTGGGGCTGAGGCGGTACGCCTCGATGTCTACCCTGGCCGCGAGCGAGGGGTCAGTGGCGCGGAGCTGATCCGCTCGGGCCGAGACCTGGCTGACCAGGGCGCTTTGCCGACCTACTTGTGCCAGGTCGCGCTGGTGGAGGGCGAACACCCCGGCCGTAACGGCAGCGAGGACGAGCGCCGAGACGGCGATGCGACCGGTACGGAACTGCCGGGCGTACCGGTCGGCTTCGCGCAGGGTGGCAGCGAACCTCACATCACCGGGACGGGGAGCGGCGCCTAAGACCTCGAGCCGGTTCGCCTCAGGCGCCACCAGGCGAAGGCCCTTGCGGCGCGCGGCGAGCAGCTTGGCGTCCAAACCGGCGACCCTGAGCAAATGACCGTCCGCATCAAGGGCACCGGTGAGCGCGGTGCGCGGGCGCAGTCCGTAGAAGACGTCGCGGAGCCAGCCCACACCCGGCCGGTGCCGGAGCAGGGCCCGGAGTCCGAGTGCGAAGGCCACACCGAGCGAGGGTCCCTCGATCCGGTCCGGAGCCGTGGGTTCGTCGGACAGAACGATCCGCCACACCACGCAGCGGCCTTCGCGTTGTGAACCCGCCAGACGCCAAGCGTCGCCCAGCGCTGCGGCGAACTGGCCGTTCTGGCTGCGCACCCCGTCCATCGTTCGAGGGTCGGGATACAGTCCCGCCGGTCCCGGAGGGAACTCGCGCAGTTCCAGAACGCCGGTGACGCCCTCGGCGGACGGGGCCTCTCCACTCCGTCCGGATGAGCGACTGAAGACCACCGGGACCCGGACCACAGCGCGCTTGCGCGGTGCGATGCCCGCCATCATGAGCGCGGCGATCACCAGAAGTCCCTCGGCAGCGGACGACGGCCCGCCCGGAGTCGCAGCATTGCGCAGTTGCTGGCTCCGTTGCAGGAGGCCGTCGATTCCGCCGGCGAGACGGGGTGAGAGTTCGGCGAGTTCCTTGCCGGACGGCCGTGCGGGTCCGGGAGCGACCTCGGAGCACAGCAGCCCGCCGCCCTCCCATGCCCTGAGCAGTTGCAGGAGTGCGACGTCGTGCTCCTCGGCGCCGCCTTTGGCCGCGACGAGCGCCCTGGCCAGGAGGAGGGGGTGATCGGCTCGCATCACAGCAGCGTGCTCTTGGTCCGATGCGGTCGCCCCGAGCCAGGCGTGCAGTTCTTCGCAGCCACGACCGGCGAGCCATACCGGATCGTCCCGAACCCCCTCGCTGCAGCAGTTCCACCACAACGCCGACTCGCCGAGCAGCTCCCGGACTGCGGCCTGCGGGCCGGATGCCCGCTCCAGCACACCCTCGACCGTGCTCCGAGCCGTGGAGCCGACACGGGCCCCCCGCCAGCGCCCGCTGGTTCGGCGCGTCGCCACAGCGTCCGAGGGGGCTGGATCCCGGGTACTCGCGCGCTGCCCCGGTCCCCCTGCCCCGGTCACCGCAACTCCTGGTCGATGACGCGACGAAGACCGACATCCGTGATCAGCGCCCGTACCTGGCGCCAGGTATCACGGGTCGCATCATTGAGCGCTGCGCCGACCGACAGTGCGACCGTCGCGCCGTCCCACGTACTGTCCGGACCCACCGGAGCCGTCACGGAGGCCCTCCATCCCTCCCCGCCGAAGCCCGGGAGCCGGACGTACGAGGCGGCAGGTCCGAAACGCCCCCGAACCACGGGTACGAGCAACACCTGCTCAGGACCGACCAGGCTCGAGTACTCGACTACCGTCATCTGTGGCACGGTGCCCTCAACTCCGTGCACGACGAGTTCCAGGCTGTACCCAGGGGGGAAGTTTCCATGGCTGCGCACGAGGAACCGGGCGGTGCCATCCGGGGAGGCTGCCTCCAACAGCAGGGTGTCTCCTCCCGCAGCGGCCAGGCCGCCGGCCTGCGGAAGCTGCGGGAGAGAAAACCAACCCGGAGCAATCGGCCGGGAGCGTGACCGATCGCGCGCAGCCTTAGAATCCGGATTCCGGTTTCCAGCCGGTTCCCCCGGGGAGACAGACCCGGCGACGAGCGGTCCGGCGGGCAGGTCCGCTCCGATGAACGAGGCCCAGAGCCGCTGCCGCAGCGTGTACCCCTCGCGGGCGCGGGCCCCTGCCAGGGGACGGTGGGCGACCGTGCCGCCGGTGAACGAGCGCCAGGAGCGCCGGGCGACCGAGTCTGCGGCCATCACGACGCCTCCCTCGGAACGGGAGGCGCCCCTCCGTGGTCCGCTGGGGCCGGAGGCGCGTCCGGCACCGCTTCGCCAGGCCTGCGGACAGCTTGGGTCGGCGTGGTCGCCCGACCGATCTGGGCCAACAGTGCAGGGGCGGAGGCTCCCACAGTCACCGCCGCGTAGATGCCGGTGACCTCGGTATGGAGCAGCCACCCGGCCGCGCCTCCCAGCGCCACGCGCACGAGTGCGGCGAGCGAGTCTGCCAGTGGATCGACGAACCTACCGAGCGGCGGGAGCGGGTCCTCGGTCGCCCGTGCCGCATGTCGTGCCTCTTGCCAGCTGCGCAGACGTCCGTAGGTGACGACCGCTTCGGCGATCAGTCCACCGCCCGCCCCAGCAACCACGGCCTCGATCCACGTCAGCATCAATCCGCCCCCAGCCGACCTTTTGTCGCCGCTCCTGACAGAGAGTCAGCGTACGCCTTTGGCGTGCTGACTCCGAGAGGGCAACTGACGGCGCGCGCCTCGGCAATCGGCACGCACCTACCCGGTATTGCCCGCAAGCCCGGGGCTGGCCGGCGACAGCGCTGATTCCAAGGCCGACCGGGCAAGTCGCCAAGCTGGCCAATTGCCAGTGCAAATGGCCACCCTGCGGCGCAAGTGGTACCGGCGCCGCACTTGCCGTTCGCCCGGGGCAAACGCGATCAACCACGCAAAGCTCCTGAACCCAAGGAGAGCTGGTCACCGGGCTGGCGGCCTGGGGCCTGCGTCGGCGGCGCACCCGTCGGGCGCCCAACGGTGCACGCTGATGCGGCAAGATCCGAAAGCCCCAATGCGCGTGCGCTCCCAGGACCATGGTGAGCCGCGGCGGGTCCTGGCTTCGCCGACTCGCTGGTCCCCGGCTGGTCCCTGGCAAGATCACGGACCGTCTACCCCAGCGCCGCGCCCCACCTGTCGGGCCATCAACAAAAAGGCCGCTGACCTGGGATTACTCCCGGCCAACGGCCTTCCGACATCACTGTCGGGACGACAGGATTTGAACCTGCGACCCCTTGACCCCCAGTCAAGTGCGCTACCAAGCTGCGCCACGTCCCGTGGTCTGATCGCTTCCGGTCACCGTGTGGTGATCTTCGGCTCTTCGACCTTGTCTCCGGTCTCCCGGCGACGTGGAAAACAATACAGCACGTGGAGGGGTGCTCGCTGCCAGGTTTCCGGGGGTGGCGGGGCGGGGTGGTGTCGGGGGGAGGTGCAGGTCAGGGTGTGGGGTGGCGGGCGTCGTAGCGGAGGAAGGCGGGGCGGCGGGCGGCGAGGAGGAGGACGGCGGCGACGCAGGCGAGGCCGCCCGTGATCACGGAGATGGTGGGGGTGGTGAGGGCGGCGACCGTGCCGGATTCGAAGTCGCCGAGGCGGGGGCCGCCGGCGACGACGACGATGAAGATGCCCTGGAGGCGGCCGCGCATCTCGTCGGGCGCGGCTACCTGCATCATGGTGTTGCGGAAGATCATGCTGACGGTGTCCGCGCAGCCCGCCGCCGCGAGCAGCAGCAGTCCGAGCCACAGGTCCCGCACCAGCCCGAACGCCGCGATGGACAGCCCCCACGCGCACACCGCGGCCAGCACCGCCGCCCCGTGCCGGTGCACCTTCCCGATCCAGCCGGAGAACAGCGCCCCCGCGAGTGCTCCCACGGCCGGCGCGGCTACCAGGAGGCCGACGGTTCCGGGCCCGCCGCCGTAGAAGCCGACCGCGATGGCGGGGAAGAGTGCCCTGGGCAGGCCGAAGATCATGGCGGCGAGGTCGGCGAGGAAGCTGGTGCGCAGGTTGGGCTGCTTTTGCAGGAAGCGCAGGCCGTCGAGGACGGAGGCCCGCCGGCCGGCGTCACCGAGCGGCCGCATGGTGGGCAGCCGCCACATCGCGTAGAGGGTGGCGCCGAACGCCACGGTGTCGACCAGGTACGCGGACCGGACGCCGTACGCGCCGATCAGGATGCCGCCGAGCATCGGGCCGACGGTCATGCCCAGGTTCATGCTGATGGTGTTGAGCGCGTTGGCGGCGGGCAGATGGTGACGTGGTACCAGGCGCGGGATCATCGACGACCGGGCCGGGGAGCTGAGCGCGAAGAAGCCCGACTGCACCGCGACGGCGGCGTACAGCAGGGCGACCGCGCCGAGGCCGAGCAGGGCTTGGACGGCCAGCACCGCGGAGACCGCGGCGAGGCCGGCTGAGCCGATCAGTCCGAGCTTGCGCCGGTCGACCCGGTCGGCGACGGCGCCGCCGTAGAGGCCGAAGGCGATGAGCGGGCCGAGCGAGAACAGGCCGACCAGCCCGGTGGCGAAGCTCGACCCGGTCAGGTCGTAGACCTGCACGGAGACGGCGACGGCCGTCATCTGCTGCCCGATCGCCGAGACGGACTGCCCGGCCCAGACCCGACGGTAGTCGGGGTTGTCGCGGAGCGGTCCGATGTCGGCGAGAGTGTTGCGGGCGGCAGCCGCCAGTCGCCCGGAGCGGCCGCCCGGCGAGGGCCGCCCGGGTACGGGTTCCGGAACGACGGGAGCGGGAGCAGGCACGGCAGCGGCAGCAGCAGAAGCAGCGGCGGCAGTAGGCGGATTCTCGGCGGCGGTGGCCGGTTGATCAGTCGACACGGAGACTCATGTTCGTCCACCGCCCATCCCGCTCCCCCACCGGGGTCACCTCGACAGCACCTGCTTCTCCCCCGCCTCCACCGCCACCGTCAGCCGGTTGCCCGGCGGCGGGAAGGGGCAGACGA
This sequence comes from Kitasatospora sp. NPDC088346, assembly GCF_044740765.1. Lineage (NCBI taxonomy): Bacteria > Bacillati > Actinomycetota > Actinomycetes > Kitasatosporales > Streptomycetaceae > Kitasatospora > Kitasatospora sp. NPDC088346. The sequence goes on along the minus strand of NZ_JBIURH010000043.1, from coordinate 47,105 downwards.
AGTGGTCGGCGAAGGCGCACGGCGGCAGGTAGGCGTGGTTGAGGTCGAGCACCGTACGGCCGTGCGTGCCGGGCGCCGGGAGGGTGATGAAGCGGAAGCGGTAGGTCTGGTGGCCGCTGGTGGCGTCGGCGATCACGCCGGTGAGGCGTTCGCCGGAGCGGCTGACGGTGAGGGTGTGGTCCTCCCCCGCGAGGCGGAAGGCGATCCGGCCGGTGACCTCCAGGGGGCGTTCCCTGCCGTCCGCGTTGGGGACGACCACGGCGCGGTCGTCCTCGAACGGGGTGAAGACCGCCGGGACGGCCCACTCGGGCGCGTACGGGTAGACGGTGATCCCCGCGAAGGCGGTCCGGGCGGGGGACGCCGGGTCGAAGACCCGCAGCGCCAGTTCGCCCTCCCGCTCGATCGGGACGAGCCGGACGTCGCCGAGGGTGGCCGGCTGGGGCACCGGGTCGGTGTCGGGGCGCAGCGTGTGCTCGCCGTCCAGCAGGCCGTCCTGCGGGTCGTGCCCCGGTGTCTCCAGCCGGATGCCGTCCGCCGCCGTGGCGCTGACGCGGACCAGGCCGTCAGCGGCCGACCAGAGGCCGGGCAGGCCGGTGATCCTGGCCGGCTCGGGCTCCAGCCAGTGCGTGCCGGTGAGTGCGAGCGGTCCGTGCGGTGCGCTGACGGAGGCGGTGCGGGCCTCCGTCCAGTGCTTCCATTCCTCGGCGGCGGTCATCGGACCATCCCCTCCCTGGGTGTGTGAAACCGGACGTCGGAACAGCAGGTGCGGGCCCACCCCTGCCGCGGGGCGGGGTCGGTCAGCGGCGGTCGGCGGCGAGGGGACGGAACAGCCCCTCCTGCACGACGGAGACGACCAGCCGGCCGCTCCGGTCGTAGATCTCGCCGCGGGCCAGGCCGCGCGCGCCGTGCGCGATCGGTGACTCCTGCTTGTACAGCAGCCAGTCGTCGGCCCGGAACGGGCGGTGGAACCACATCGCGTGGTCGAGCGAGGCCATGTCGAAGTTCCGCTCGCCCCACAACGGCTCGACCGGCGCGCGGACGGCGTCGAGCAGGGTCATGTCGCTCGCGTAGGTGAGTGCGCAGACGTGGATCAGCGGGTCGTCCGGCAGTGCGCCGTTGGTCCGGAGCCAGACGCCGCTGCGCGCCTCGACGCCGACCAGTTCCTCCTTGGACCATCGCAGCCGGTCGACGTACCGGATGTCGAACGGCTGGCGGCGGCTGATGAACGGGGGCAGCTCGCCGAGCTTGGACCCGACCTCCTCCAGCGCGCTGGGAAGGTCCTCCGGGGCGGGGACGTCGGGCATCGGGTCCTGGTGCTCGATGCCGCCCTGCTCGGGCAGGTGAAAGTCGGCGGTGAGGGCGAAGATCGAGCGGCCCTGCTGGATGCCGAGCACCCGGCGGGTGGTGAAGGAGCGGCCGTCGCGAATCCGGTCCACCTGGTAGACGATCGGGACGCCGGGGACGCCGGGCCGCAGGAAGTAGGCGTGCAGGGAGTGGACGGGGCGCCCGTCCTCGACCGTGCGCCCTGCTGCGACCAGGGCCTGCCCGGCCACCTGGCCACCGAACGTCCGCTGCAGGGCCTCCTCGGGGCTGCGGCCCCGGAAGATGTTGAGCTCGATCTGCTCCAGGTCGAGGAGATCGACGAGTTGGTCGACGGGCGTTCCCATGGTCTGTTCCTCTCCGGCCGACGGCCGGTCCGAGAGGCACACTCCACCCGGTCCCGCCGCCTTCGTCTACCCAGAAGTCTGCTCGCCGCTCCGGAATTCCCGCCGCCCGGGGCGGGCGACCGGAGGTAGTCGGCGGCGATCGGGAGGCGTGGAGGGGCGGAGACGTGGAGGGGAAGGAGGGCGGCCGGTGGCAGGGGGACGTACGGACAGGGTGAGAGGTTGGGATCATTCCAGTCCGGACTGCCGCACGGTGATGTTCAATCGGCCGGTCATCCCCAGCGCGGGGTCAGCGGTCCCGGCGAGGGTGCGGACCACCCCGTGATAGGCGAAGCGGGACGGGCCGCCGAAGACCAGCAGGTCGCCGCTGTGCAGTTCCAGGTCGGTCCACGGACGGGTCCGGGTCTCGGTGTTCCCAAGTCGGAACACACAACCGTCCCCGAGCGAGAACGAGACCACCGGGGCGTCCACCCGCTCCTCGCGGTCCCGGTGCAGGCCCATCCGCGCCCCCTCCGCGTAGTGGTTGACCAGGGCCACGTCGGGCTCGTACGCCTCGGCCCCGGCGATGCCGTCGAGGCCGTCCGGGCCGTAGGCGGCAGCGACGGCCCGGACGGCGAGGCGGCCCAGCAGCGGCGGGAACGGCTTCACCGGCACGCCGTCGCCGTCCACCACGGTCCTGGCGTAGCCGTACGGGTACCAGTGCCAGCCCAGGCAGACGGTGCGCACGGACATCTGGCCGCCGGTGGGAAGCCGGACGGTCCGCAGGCCGGCCGGCGGACGCGCCCACTCACGGCAGGCGGCGACGAGTTCGAGTTGCTCGGCGTGGGTGAGCCAGTCGGGCAGCAGGACGGCCCCGGGGGCCGGGTCGGAGCGTTCGCGGGGGAACAGTTCGCCGGGCACACCCCCATCCTCGCACCGGCTCCGGGGAGTCCACAGGCTCCGGAGGACGGCGAGGGAGTCAGTGACGGTCAGGACCTAGCCGCTCCGGGTCGGCGCGCGCGACAGGCCGAGGCTCTCGGCGCAGCCGGACCAGGCCGCCCAGCCCTGTCGGCTCAGGATCGTCTCGCCGACGGTGATCTGTTCGCGACGGGTGGCCAGGTCGGGCCTGGTGGCGAAGCGCAGCCCGTCAGCGTCCTCCCAGGTGGGTGGCCAGATCTGGAGGCCGCCGTAGTAGCCGTTGCCGGTGTCGGCGTGCCAGTCACCACCGCTCTCGCAGCGGGCGATCGCGTCCCAGATCTGGTCCGGGGTCCGCCGTGCACCCGAGGCCGCGATGGTCTCCGGCGCCAGGGGGAGAACGGACAGCAGTGGGGCGGCGGCGATCGCCAGCACCCGGTTCAGCGCACGTATGCCCATCCACCGACGGTAGGCGGCGGGCCGGGACGGCGCCTTCGGCGCGTGGGCCCGGCTCGGCCGTCCGGGTCCCCAGCCGTCCCGCCGATCCCACCCGTCCCGCCCTTCTCACCCACCCGGTCCGCCCATCTCCCGGTACGGCGAAGGCCGCCGGCCGCACCCCCGGCGAGGGGGTGACGGCCGACGGCCTTCACACGGGTTCGATGGGAGGTCAGGTTCCCATCGAGCCAACGAGCCGACGAACCAACGAGCTACCGGATCCGGGAGGTTCGAGGGATTCCCATGGTCCAAGAGGTACCAATGAATGGCGCCGATCGGACCAGGAGAACCGGAGAACCGGAAATCGGGGAACAGGTAACCGGAGAACAGGCAACCGGGTGGTGCCCGGTCACACCGTCCGCCTCACACCGTCCGTCAGACGGACAGGACCTGGCCCGGGAGGATCAGGTCGGCGTCGCCACCGATGACGGCGGCGTTGTTCTTGTACAGGGTCTTCCAGTCGAGGCCCTTGGCGGCGGCGATGTCGCTCAGGGTGTCGCCGCTCTTGACGGTGTAGGTGCCACCGTTGGTCTGCTCGGCCGGGGCGGCGGGCGCGGCGGCCTTCGGAGCCTCGGCGGCCTTGGCGGGAGCCTCGGCGGCGAGCGGCTGGCGCTCGGTGGAGCGGTTGGCGCGCTCGGAGTCGGCCTTCGGCGCAGCAGCCTTCGGGGCGGCCGGCTTCGGGGCGGCGGCCTTCGGGGCGGTCTCGGTCTTGGTGGTGGCCGCGGCGCCGGTGTCGACCTGCGGGGCCTCGCCGCCCTTGGTCAGACCGGCCTTCACGGAGCACACGGGCCAGGCGCCGGGGCCCTGGGAGGCCAGCACCTTCTCGGCGACGGCGATCTGCTGCGCCTTGGTGGCCAGGTTGGCCTGCGGGGCGTAGGAGGTGCCGCCGTAGGCGGCCCAGGTGCTGGAGGTGAACTGCAGGCCGCCGTAGAAGCCGTTGCCGGTGTTGATGCTCCAGTTACCCGTGGACTCGCACTGCGCGACCTTGTCCCAGGTGGCCACCGACGCGGCGGAGGCCGAGGTGGCCGTGACGAGGCCGGCCACCGGAAGGGCAACGACGACGCTGCCCAGAACGGCCATCCGCACGCGGTTGCGCTTGGTGGCAGTGGTGGTGGCAGCGGCAGTCTCGTTACGGAAGGTCATGAGGTTCCTCTCGACAGCCCCGGGCGGGCATGCGGAACCAGGCCCTCGAAGGGCGTGGTTCGCTTGCCGCGTCCGCAAGGCGGCCGTGCACGTGTCCGACGTGCCGCGCCGCCCCGGCCACCCTCCCGACCGGTGTGCGCGGCGCCCGTTTCGTACGGGGCCTGCGCTGCGGTCGGTGCCGCGCGTCACCGGAGGTCAGCCGGCCGCTCTGGCACCTGGGGGTGAACCCGGGTAGTGCTCGTTGCACTGGGAAAGAAGCTACGAGGCGGATAAGAGGGGGACCAAACGTTTTCGGGTCATCCCAGGTCAATCAGGTGTTACCGGCGGTATTGATCAAGCACATCCATGCCAAATGCCCGATATATCCGTATTTGCTAAGGCCAAACTTCGGCCCGATGTGACCTGCGGCACCATTTCGACGCCGTGAGCTCGGCCACAGCATCGACACGTCGTGACCACTCGACCACCTGCAGCAGTCAAATCCTCGGCAAATCCCGTCGGAGTCGAGCCCACCCGTGACCCCTGCCACAGGGGCCCGTTGGTAATGGCGGCCGGGCGCGCACCCACGCCGCGTCCGGACCACGCCACGCCCCAGACCAACAGAGGAGCCTTCGTGCCGCGCATGCTCAACGTGAGCGACGACGTACGAGCCGAGATCGGCGACGACGAAGCCGACCGCCTACTGGGTGGCGCCCACGCACCCGACGTCTACGACTGCACCTCCTGCCGACAGCCCGGTGACTCCCTCCAGGAACCCACCAGCACAGTGCTCTTCGTCGGCGACGAGACGGCGGTGCTCGCCTTCGCCCACTCCCGCTGCATCCCCTCCCAGGTCGTACCGGTCGCCGAGGAGCAGTTGCTCGGAGCGGTCCGCAGCATCAGCCAGGCGCAGGGCAGCGCCCCCTCACCGGACGCCCCGGCGGCCCAGGTCCCAGCGCCGGCCCCAGCTCCGATCCCGACCCCGGCACCGGCCGGGGCTCAGCCGGCCGTCCTCGGTGTGACCTGTGGGCTGGTGCTGTGCGGCGACACCGGACACGCCGCCCTGGTGGTCGAGCCGACCGGCCCGGTCGGCCGGCCGGGCAGCACCTCCGCCGACGACCAGTTCCTGTCACTGCTCACCGAGCACGGCTTCCAGCAGATCTCCAACGTCAACCAGGCCCCGGCCCGCCCGCTGGCCGGCTGGTCGGTGCTGATGGCGATCGGTCAGCTGCACGCGATCCTCCAGCCGTCTGCGGCCGGCGGCAGCGCCGCCTGGTGGCAGGCCCACCAGCCGCTCCAGGTCACCGACGCCTGGCGGGCCGCCGCGGCCAAGCAGTCCGAGGTGATCATGTACGCGGTGCCGGCCGACACCATCGGCCGCCAGCCCCGGGAGGACCTGCTGCGCTTCGCCCTCGACCGGGCGGCCGGCCAGGGCCGCCTGGTCGCCGGCATGCTCCCCCTGGCGGGCACCTGACCGGACCGCGCACCCCGCGCACCGAATCCGCCACGTGCCCCGAGCCCCGAGCCCCGAGCCCCCTGCGCCGAACCCCCCGTGCCGTGCGCCGCCCGCCGCCCCGACAGCGGACGGGCGGCGCACCCGGGACCGGTCGGGGGCGCTCGGGCCTGAGCGGGCGCCCCCGTCCGAGACCACACACCCCCGAACCGCCGGCGGCGCGCACAGCGGTCCCCATCCCGGCGGCGCACAGACGTACCCAGCCGCGCACGCCCCAATACACGCCCACATATGCCCATCCAGGGGGCGCATACCGGTCCCCGCCCGCCGTCGCGGCCAGCCGAACACCACCCTGCGGCGCGCGACAGCAGCCGTCACCCCCGCATCCCCCGCGCAGCTCACTCGTTGGCCCCTACGTGTACAGCTACGACGTCGCCTCGCCCAGCCGTCCTTCCGCCAGCCGCTCGATCCCGAGCATGCGCCCGTCGTACGACGCGGAGCACCCGTCCCCGGCCACCCCGATCTACGACGCGCTGTACTCCGAATACCGCAGGCTGTTCCGCGCGCTCCCGGGAGACCGTTCGGACGAGGAGAGCATGCGCTTCACCGGGTTCGCGGTTCGCGAACCGGCAAGCGTACGGCACGAGTTGATGCCGTATCCGCAGCACCAGAGCTTCCACACCTTCGCCGGGCAGGCCGGGACTCCGCAGTTCATGCCGTCCCAGCAGTCCGCCGCCCACCAGTACGGCCGCGGCGGCGGGCCCGGGCAGACCCACGGCCACAGCCCCAGCCACAATCCCGGCGGGAACAGCAGCCACACCAGCGGCCACAACAACAGCCACACCACCGGCAACAGCGCCAACGAGGGCACCAGCGCCCTCGGCCAGGGCCACGCCGCCACCGCCGGCCAGTACGCGACAACCGGGCCGGCCAGCGGTCAGGGCTGGGTGGCCGCGGGCTACCTCGCCCCCTCCGAGTCCTCTTTCGCCACCGCCCCCGGATCAGCTGCCGGGGCCGGCGCCCCGGGCGCCGGCGGCCGGCATCGCTCGATGCTCTCGCTGCCCCCGGGCCGCGGCCCCGCCCAGAGCTGAGCCCGCCGGCTCGCCTGCTCGACCGCTCGCCCGACCGCTCGTCTGCCTGCTCGCTCGCTCCAGACACGGCGAAGGCCGGGCAGTCACCCGACTGCCCGGCCTTCGCCGTTCCCGCGATCCGCAGCCGGCCCCGGCTCCCGCCCAGGTCCAGCCCCGGTCTCAGCCGCGGCCCCTAGCTCCGGCCCCGGCTCCGGCTCCGGCCCGAGAACAAGGCCGGTCAGCCGAGGCGGCGGCTCACGTCACTTCTTGCGGTTGCGCTTCTCCCGCACCCGGACCGAGATCGAGATCGGCGTGCCCACGAACCCGAACTCCTCCCGGAGCCGGCGCTCGACGAACCGCCGGTAGCCGGCCTCCAGGAAGCCGGAGGCGAAGAGCACGAAGCGCGGCGGCCGGGTGCCGGCCTGGGTGCCGAACAGGATGCGCGGCTGCTTGCCACCCCGGATGGGGTGCGGGTGCGAGGCGACCAGCTCGCCCAGGAAGGCGTTCAGCCGGGAGGTCGGGATCCGGGTCTCCCAGCCCGCGAGCGCGGTCTCGATCGCCGGGACGAGCTTCTCCATGTGCCGGCCGGTCAGCGCGGAGACGTTGACCCGCGGCGCCCACTGGACCTGGACGAGGTCGCGCTCGATCTCGCGCTCCAGGTAGTAGCGGCGCTCCTCGTCGAGCTGGTCCCACTTGTTGTACGCGACGACGACGGCGCGCCCGGCCTCGACGGCCATCGAGATGATCCGGGTGTCCTGCTCGGCCAGCGTCTCGCTGGCGTCGATCAGGACGACCGCGACCTCGGCCTTCTCCAGCGCCGAGGAGGTACGCAGCGAGGCGTAGAAGTCGGCACCGGCGGTGAGGTGGACGCGGCGGCGGATGCCGGCGGTGTCGACGAACTTCCAGGTCTTGCCGCCGAGCTCGATGAGCTCGTCGACCGGGTCGCGGGTGGTGCCGGCCAGCGGGTTGACGACCACCCGCTCCTCGCCGGCGACCTTGTTGAGCAGGCTGGACTTGCCGACGTTCGGGCGGCCGATCAGTGCGACGCGGCGCGGGCCGCCGAGCGTGGCGGTCCCGAAGGTCTGCGGCGGGGCCTCCGGGAGGGCGGCCAGGACGGCGTCCAGCAGGTCGCCGGAGCCGCGGCCGTGCAGGGCCGAGACGGGGTACGGCTCGCCGAGGCCGAGCGACCACAGGTAGGCGGCCTCGGCTTCGGTGGACTGGCCGTCGACCTTGTTGGCGCAGAGCACGGTGGGCTTGCCGGCCTTGCGGATGATCTTGATCAGGGCTTCGTCGGTGTCGGTCGCGCCGACGGTGGCGTCCACCACGAAGAGCACGGCGTCGGCGGTCTCGATGCCGAGCTCGGCCTGGGCGGCGACCATGGCGTCGAGGCCGAGGACGTCGAGCTCCCAGCCGCCGGTGTCGACCAGCTTGAAGCGGCGGCCGTTCCAGGTGGCCTCGTAGGTGACGCGGTCGCGGGTCACGCCCGGACGGTCCTCGACGACCGCCTCGCGGCGGCCGATGATGCGGTTGACCAGGGTCGACTTGCCGACGTTCGGGCGGCCGACGACGGCCAGCACGGGCAGCGGACCGCCGGAGGATGCGTCCAGGTCGGCGTCGATCTCCTCGGAGTCGAAACCCTCCTCGGCGGCGAGCGCCATGAACTCGGCGTACTCGGCGGAGTCCAGCTCGCCGTGAGAGCCGGAGGAGGCGGCCGAGCCGGCCGAACCGGTCGCGATGTCGTTGCTCATCTTCGTTTTCCCATTTCCCGGCACGGCCCTTCCCAGGGGCGTGCCGTGCGTACCTGCCCTGGCGGGCAGCGCGAGTCCTGCATGGTGCGGTCGGTTACCGCAGGTCTGTGGGCGCGAGCCGATGCCCGCGCGGGGTGGTGCGGATGGTTCCAATGGTGCGGATGGGCCGTCCGGGCCGTCCGGATGAACCCACCGCGCGAGGGTCGAACCCGGCAGGTCAGACGGCGGAGAGCCGGCCGGCCCGGTCCTCGACCAGCGCGGCGATCCGGTCGATCACCTGCTCCAGGGTGAGCTCGCTGGTGTCCACCAGGACCGCGTCGGCGGCCTGGGCCAGTGGGGCGGTCGCCCGGGAGGAGTCGGCGGCGTCGCGGCGGGCCAGGTCGGCGGCCATCGCGGTGATGGTGGCCTCGTCCACGCCCTTGGCGCGCAGTTCGGCGGCCCGGCGCTGGGCGCGGGCCGTCTCGGACGCGGTCAGGAAGATCTTCACGGTGGCGGTCGGGAACACCACGGTGCCCATGTCCCGGCCCTCGGCGACGATGCCGCGCTCGGCGACCTCGGCGCAGCCGCGCTGGAGCTCGACCAGGCGGGCCCGGACGGCCGGGACCGCGGAGACGGCGGAGACCCGTGCGGTCACCTCCGGTCCGCGGATCGGGCCGGAGACGTCCTGGCCGTCGACCGTTATGGTCGGGCCGGCCGCGTCCGTACCGGAGACGATCACCGGCTTGCCGCAGGCGATGGCGACCGCGTCCGGGTCGTCGACGTCCACGTCGTTGCTGAGCATCCACCAGGTCATCGCGCGGTACATCGCGCCGGTGTCCAGGAAGCTCAGTCCCAGCCGGGCGGCGACCGCGCGGGAGACGGTCGACTTGCCGGAGCCGGAGGGTCCGTCGATGGCGACGACGACCGGGGCGTGCGCTCGGTCGGCAGTGTCCACGGGGCGAACCTCTCTCCAAACAGACAACCGGGTGACTACCCCAAGGTTAGACGACCGCCGGGCACTCTCCCGCCGCCCGGTCCGCCACCCGATCGGCCCAAGCCCCGCGGGGGCGGTCCGGCCACCCGGCGGGGGCGGTCCGGCCACCCCGCGCCGGTGGCCGGCAGCCGCACCGGACACACGGCCCGCAGCCGCACCGGTCGCGCCCCACAGCCGTACCGGACGCCGGACGCGCGCCCCGCGCCCTCAGTCCCGGACGCTCCAGCCGCGCTCGCGCAGCCCCGTCGTGAGCGGCTTCACGGCCGACGCGGCGACCGCGAGCTGGACGTGGCCGACCTGCTGGCCGGTGGAGTGCTCGATGGTGACGTCCTCGATGTTGACCCCCAGCAGGCCGACCTCGCCGAACAGCCGGCCCAGCTCGCCGGGCTGGTCGCCCAGGACGACGGTGACGCTCTCGTACCGGGTCGGCGGGGCGCCGTGCTTGCCGGGGATCCGGGCCTGGCCGGTGTTGCCGCGCCGCATCACCGCCTCGATCCCGCCCGCGCCCGCCTGCCGTTCGCCCTCGTCGGAGGCTTGCAGGGCGCGCAGCGCGGTGACGGTCTCGCCGAGGTCCGCGGCGACCTCCTCCAGGATGTCGGCGACCATGCCGGCGTTGGCGGAGAGGATGTCCACCCACATCGCGGGGTTGGAGGCGGCGATCCGGGTGACGTCCCGCACGCCCTGGCCGGAGAGCCGGACGGCGGTCTCGTCGGCGTGCTCCAGCCGCGCCGCGACCAGCGAGGAGACCAGCTGCGGGGCGTGCGAGACGAGGGCGACGGCCCGGTCGTGGGCGGCGGCGTCCATCACGATCGGCATGGCGCCGCAGAGCGTGACCAGTTCCAGCACCGCGTTGAGCGTGCCGGTGTCGGTGTCCTCGGTCGGGGTGAGCACCCAGGGACGGCCCTCGAACAGGTCGGCCCGGGCGGCCAGCGGGCCGGACGTCTCCCGGCCGGCCATCGGGTGGCTGCCGAGGTAGCGGGAGGTGTCGCAGCCCAGCGCGACGATCTCGGCCCGCGGGCCGGCCTTCACGCTGGCGACGTCGGTGTACCAGCGGGCGAGGCCGCGGCGCTGGCAGTCGGCGAGCACCTTGCCGACCAGCGCCGGCGGCACCGCGATGATCGCCAGGTCGACCGCTGCCTCGGGCGGCTCGGTGGTGCCGGCGCCGAGCGAGGCCGCCGTGCGGGCCGCGTCCGGGTCGGCGTCCTCCAGGTGGACGCTCACCCCGCGCCCGGTGAGGGCGAGGGCGGCGGAGGTGCCGATCAGTCCGGTGCCGACAACGGCGGCGGTGCGCATCGGGGCGGGTCTCCTGTGTACCGGTGGCGTGGTGGGCCCCCATCCTCTCGTACCGGGCCGTACGCCGCCGCACCCGCACCCGCACTCACGCGTCACAACCGCACCCACACCCGCACCCATCCCCGCCGCACCCGCGCGCGGACCCAGCGGAACCATCCGTTCACCCCGGCCGTCCACTCACCCGACGCGCCACGGAAATCCACGGACAGCCGGGCAGGGTCGGGGCAGACTGGGCGACCGGGCAGCCGGCACGAAGGGGGCAGCAGGGTGACAGGCCAGACAGCGGGTGGCTGGGAATCCGAGATCGAATCCGTCACGGTCTACGCCACGGGTGCGCTCTGCCGCAGGAGGGCCCGGGGGGTGGTGCCGCCGGACGGCCGGGTCCGGTTGCCGGGCCTGCCGCGCTCGCTGGACGCCGGCTCACTGCGGGCCAGGGTGATCGGCCCCGGCGGCGCCCGGGTGACGGAGGCCCGCCTCGCGGTGGAGGCCGAGCTGCGCGACCCGTCCGAGCTCCCGGAGCTGCACCGCCGGGTGGAGCGCGCCCGGGACGAGCGGGACGCCGTCCAGGAGCGGTACGCCCGCCGGCTGGACTCGGTCGCCGAGGTCTCCGCGCTGCGCGCCGTCCCGCCGCCGCGTCCGGTCGAGGAGCCGCACCGTCGGACGCCCTCGGACGCCTGGCTGGCGCTGGCGGACTTCGTCGACGAGCGGCTGACCCGCCTGCACGAGCGGTCCGCCGAGCTGACCGAGGAACTCCGGCTGGCCGAACACGCGCTGGCGGTGGCCCTGGACGAGCTGGACCGGGCCTCGAACGCGGCCCCCGCCCACCCGGTGGCCACCGGCGCGACCGCACTGCTCACCATCGTCGACGGCGACCGCGACCACGACGAACCCGGCGTCACCGGCAACCCCGGCAACACCGGCGAGATCGAGATCGAGATCGAGTACGGCGTGCCGGGCGCGGTCTGGGTCCCCACCTACCGGCTGAGCCACCGCGACGGCGAGCGGACCGGGCAGCTGGTGCTGCGCGCCGCGGTCGCCCAGCGGTCGGGCGAGGACTGGACGGGCGTCCGGCTCGCGCTCTCCACCGCCGACCTCCGGCGCCGCACCGAGCTGCCCAAGCTGCGTTCGGTCCGGATCGGCCGGCGTCAGCCCGCTCCGGCACCGTCCGGCTGGCGGGAGCCGCCCGCGGGCCTGTCCGACCTGTTCACGGGGTACGACGCCGCCGGCGCGGCCCCGGACGCCGCGCCGGAGCGCGGGTGGCCGCTGCCGCCGCCCGCCGTCCCGGTGTTCGCACCGCCGCCCGCCCCGATCGCCCCGATGCCGCCGCCGGCGCCCGCCGCGCCGCAGGGGTACGGCGGCATGCTGGGCGCCCCCGCGCCGGGCGGGGCGCCGTCGCCGTCCATGGCCCCGGTCGCCCGCGGTGGCGGCTTCGGCGGCGCGCCCTCGCCGGACGTCGCCCGCAAGCGCTCGGCCGCCGCCCCGGCCCCGTTCGCGCAGGCGGCGGCCCCGATGGCGTACGCGGCCGCCCCGGCACCGCCCGAGCCGCAGGGGCCGCCGCAGCCGCCCGCCGAGCTGCTCGACTACGCGGCGCTGATCCTGGCCGGTCCGGACGAGCCCGCCCGGCGCGGCCGGCTGCTGCCCCGGCAGGGCGGTGACCCGCTGGCCGCCGAGCAGCGCCGGATCGCCGAGCAGGTGGCCGGTCTGCCGCTGCCGGGCCGTGCGGTGCGTCCGCGCGAGTCGGCCGGTTCCTTCGACCACCGCTTCGACGCGGCGGCCCCGGCCGACATCCCGTCGGACGGCACCTGGCACACCGTCGCGGTCACCGAGCTGCCGGTGGGCGTGACCACCGAGCACGTCTGCGTGCCCTCGGTCGAGGAGACCGTGTACACCACCCTGCTGCTCGCCAACGAGACCGATCAGGCGCTGCTGGCCGGGCCGGTGGACGTGTCGGTCGACGGCGAGCACCTGGTCACCGCGGCCCTGCCGACGCTGGCGCCCGGCGACCGGCGGCGGGTGGGCCTCGGGCCGGCGGAAGGGATCCGGGTGGCCCGCCGGGTCGACATGCGCGAGTCCACCGCCGGCATGCTCAACAACACGACGGTCCTGGACCATCGCGTGCACATCGAGCTGGCCAGCCGGCTGGCCCGGCCGGCCGTGGTGGTGACGTACGAGCGCATCCCGGTCACCTCGGACTCGGACGTCCGGATCGAGGAGCACCCCGGGTGGGTCGCCCCCGATCCGTTGTCGGGCTACCCGGCGGCGTCCACCCGGGCCTGGCGGGCGGAGCTGCCCGCCGGCGGCACCGTCGCGTTCGACGGCGGCTACGAGATCCGCATCCCGGCCGGCAAGGCCCTGGTCGACGGCAACCGCAGGAGCTGACCCCATGACCACCGACCCCACCGGCCCCAGCACCACCACCAGCCCCACCGACCCCACCACCAGCCCTACCATCGCACCGACCGACCCCACCGCACCCACCCCACCAGCCGCACCAGCCGCACCAGCCGCACCAGCCGCCGCGATCCCACTGCCCGTCACCGCCGTCACCTGCCTGGAGGACCGGGCCCAGGTCGAACGCACCGCCGTGGTCGACCTGGCCGCCGGGGTGCAGCGGCTGCGGCTCGGCCCGGTCACCGCGCTGGCCGTCGACCGCACCCTGCACGCCGACCTGACCGCGGACCCGGCCACCGGGCGGTCCGCCAAGGTGCTCGACCTGCGCCTGGTCCGCACCTGGACGCCGCGCGCCCCGCTGCCGCCCGAGGCCGACGACTCCCCGCTGCGGCACCGGATCCACGCGCTGACGGTGGAACAGCTCGCCGAAGCCCGCCAGCGGGACCGCCTGGAGGCCAGGATCGCGCTGCTCGGGCAGCTCGCCACCGACCTGCTGCGGGAGATCGGCGAGGGCGCGGGCCGCGGCGAGGTCGAGCGGGCCCGCTGGACCCGCGAGCTGGACCGGGTGGACGCCGAGCGCGAGGAGTACGGCGAGCGGCTGCGCGCCAACCGCGCCCGGCTCGCCGCCCTGTCGGACGAGCTCGCCGAGGCGCTGCGGGCGCTGGACGAGTCCGAGGAGGAGCCCGCCGAACTGCTCGCCCACCTGGAGGTGACGGTGGCGGCCGACGCCGCCGGCCCGGCCGTGCTGCGGGTCGGCCACCTGACCCCGTGTGCGCTGTGGCGGCCCGCCTACCGGGCCACCCTGGCCGGCGGCGAGCTGCGTCTGGAGAGCGAGGCGGTGGTGTGGCAGCGCACCGGCGAGGACTGGTCGGGCGCCCGGCTGTCGTTCTCCACCGCCCGCTCGGCGCTGGCCACCGACCCGCCGGGGCTGGCCGAGGACCGGCTCTCGCTGCGGGAACGCTCCGCGGAGGAACGCCGGACGGTCGAGGTGGAGCTGCGCGAGGAGGCGGTCGGCAGCACCGGTCCGGCCCTGCCGGAGGGCGGGCTGCCGGGCGTGGACGACGGCGGCGAGGTCCGGGTGCTGCGCGCGCCGCACCCGGCGTCGGTGCCGAGCGACGGCCGGGCCCACCGGATCCCACTGACCGCCTTCACCACGCCGGCGAGCAGCGAGTACGCCTGCGCGCCCGAGCTGTCCCCGCTGGTCACCCAGGTGGTGCGGTTCAGCAACGGCTCCGGGCACGCGCTGCTGGCCGGCCCGGTCGACCTGGTCCGCGGCAGCGGTTTCACCGGACGCGGCGAGCTGACCTTCACCGCGCCGGGCGCGGCCACCGAGCTCGCCTTCGGCAGTTCGGACGGCTACCGGGTGGTCCGGGAGACCGAGGAGAGCCGGGGGTCGGCCGGGCTGACCCAGCGCACGGTGCTCACCCGGACGGTCCGGCTGTACCTGTCGCGGTTCTCCGGCCCGGAGGAGCACGACGAGCAGGTGGTGGCGGTCCGCGAGCGGATCCCGGTCTCCGAGGTGTCGGCGGTCGAGGTACGGCTGCGCAAGGAGGCCTGCGTGCCGGCGCCGGACGAGCTGGACGCCGAGGGCGTGGTCCGCTGGCAGGTGCCCCTGCCGCCGGGCGGGCGGCGCACCGTCACCCTGGTCTACGAGGTGTCGGGAACGGCCAAGGTGGCGGGCCTGTGAACGGGCCTGTGAGCGGGCCCGCCGCGGGCGGTCGGCAGGATCCGTTCCGTCAACTCCGGTGCCAATCCGGTACAAAAGAGGCATGATCTACCATCTCGCCCCCCTGGACGACTGGCTGCGCGACCCCGGCCGACCGTACGCCGCAGCCTCGCTGCTCACCGACGGCTTCATCCACTGCTCGGCCGACGAGCCGACCCTGCTGGCCGTGGCCAACAGCTTCTTCCGGGACACGCCGGGGCCGCTGATGGCCCTGCTGATCGAGGAGACGCTGGTCGAGCCGATGGTCAAGTGGGAGGCCGCCACCGGCGGGCCGCCGCCCGGCGCCACGCCCGGGGTGCTGTTCCCGCACATCTACGGCCGCCTCAACCGCACCGCGGTGGTCGGCCTGGAGAAGGTCGAACGCGGCCCGGACGGCCGGTGGGCCACCCTGCTGCCCTGGAGCTGACGGCTCCCGGGCCCGGCCCGGCGGGCGCGCCGCCGCCGGGTCCGTCGTCGCCGGGCCGTCGGGAGGCGAGGGGCCGTCGGGAGGCCGGGGGCAGGCGGGATCCGGGGCCGGGGCCGGGGCCCACGGCCGGCCGGCCCTACAGCCAGCCGCGCTCGCGGGCCGCCATACCGGCCTGGAAGCGCGTGGTGGCGCCGAGTTCCCGCATGAGCCCCTGCAGCCTGCGCTGGGTGGTCCGGGCGCTCCAGCCGAGCGAGCGGGCGATCGACTCGTCGGTGAGTCCGGCGGCGAGCAGGCCGAGCAGCTTGAGGTGGTCGGCGTCCGGGCCGTCGGTGCCGTCGCCGCTCCCGATCGCGGTCTGCAGTGGCACCGCCCGCTCCCACTCCGCCTCGAAGAGCGCGTCCAGCGCCTGGAGCAGCGCGGAGGGGTGGATCACGTACGCGGCGTCCAGGACGGCGTCGCCGACGCTGATCGGGATGATCGCCATCCGGTCGTCGGACATCATCATCTTCATCGGCAGGGCGGGCCGGACCCGGGCCTCCTCGCCGTCCTCGACGCCGACCAGGATCTCCTTCTCCAGCCGGCCGGGCCAGGCGACGGCCTCCTTGTCGAAGACCGTCCGGAAGCGGATCCCGGACCGCAGCTTGACCCGCTGGCGCGGCAGGTTGGCCACCGGGTCCTGGATGTACGGCGGGCAGTCGAAGCCGCGGACCTGGTAGTGGCTGGTCTCGATCAGGTGCTCCAGCCGCTGGGCGATGGCCTCGCCGCCGGTCAGCACCTCCACCGAGTGCGCCGGGTCGGTGTAGCGGGAGGCCTCGCGGAAGGCGTCCATCAGCCGGTGCATCTCGGCTCGGGCGCTGCGCAGCTGGGCCTCGCGGTGGCCGATCAGCGTGCCGATCGCGACGTCCGGGGCGACCGCCAGGTAGCGGTCGCGGTCCACCGGAGCGCGGGTGGCCATCCCCTGGTCGGCCAACCGGTCGAGCGCGTCCTGGCTCTGCCGGAGCGTCAGGCCGCACTGGTCGGCCAGTTCCCCCGCGGTGGACTGCGGCGTCGTGACCAGCTCCGCGTACACCTGCCCGTCCGGTCGTCCCAGGCCGAGCACTCCGAATGCGTCGAGCATGCGGCTCCTTCCCCCACCCGGCCACGGCTTCGGACCGTGGCGCAGTTCCGCCATTCTGAGAGGCGAGTTTTCGTGGCCATCCTGCGCCACGGGTCCGCACGCTGACAAGGCCGTGCGGTGAGGCTCACACCAAGCCTCGGCAAAGACCGCGGGCCCCTCCACCAGCGGCGGAGGGGCCCGGGGACGACTGCGGGACGGCTACAGGCCGACCTCGTTCATCAGCCGGCCGACCTCGGGGTTGGTCAGGCGGCGCAGCCAGCCCGATTTCTGGTCGCCGAGGGCGATCGGACCGAAGTGGGTGCGGACCAGCTTCTCGACCGGGTAGCCGACCTCGGAGAGCATCCGGCGGACGATGTGCTTGCGGCCCTCGTGGAGGGTCACCTCGACCAGGTAGTTCTTGCCGATGTTGGAGATCACCTTGAAGCTGTCGGCGCGGGCGAAGCCGTCCTCCAGCTCGACGCCCTCGGACAGGCGGCGGCCCAGGTCGCGCGGGATCGGCCCCTGGATGGCGGCCAGGTAGGTCTTGGTCACGCCGTACTTGGGGTGGGTGAGGCGGTGGGCCAGCTCGCCGTGGTTGGTGAGCAGGATGATGCCCTCGGTCTCGGTGTCCAGGCGGCCGACGTGGAACAGCCGGGTCTCCCGGTTGGTCACGTAGTCGCCGAGGCACTGGCGGCCGTCCGGGTCCTCCATGGTGGAGACCACGCCGGCCGGCTTGTTGAGCGCGAAGAACAGGAACGACTGGGTGGCGACGGTGAGGCCGTCCACCTTGATCTCGTCGTTCTCGGCGTCGACCCGCTTGCCCTGCTCGGTGACCTGCTTGCCGTTGACCTGCACCCGGCCCTGCTCGATCAGCTCCTCGCAGGCGCGGCGGCTGCCGATGCCCGCGCGGGCCAGCACCTTCTGCAGGCGCTCGCCCTCGGGCTCGCCGAAGGTCTTGGGCAGCTTGACGGCCGGCTTGTCGTGCCGGGCCAGCACGGCGTCCTCGATGCGAGCCTGGAGCTCGCGCGAGCGCTGCGGCTGCCGGCGCGGGTCGCCGGGCGCGCCCTGGCCCTCGCGGCGCGGCTTGGGTGCGGGCGCCGGGCGCCGGGCGGTGTAGCCGCCGCGGCTGGGCGTCGCGTTCGGGCCGCCGCCGAACTCGGGGCGGTCGTAGCGGCGCTCCTCGGGGCGCAGCGGGCGGTCGGGGTAGCGGTTGTCGTCCCGCCGGTCGTCCCGCCGGTCGTCGCGGCGGTCGTCCCGCCGGTCGCGGGAGAAGCCGCCGCCCGAGCCGCCGCGGCCACCGGAGCCACCGGCCCCGCCGCGACCGCCGCCACCGTACGACGAGCCGCCCGAGCCGCCCGAGCCGCCGCGAGAGCCGCCGGAGGACGAGCCCCCGTACGAGCCGCCGCCCCGGCTCCCGCCCTGGCCCTGTCCGCCCTGGCCGCCCCGCCCCTGGCCACCGCTGCGGCCCTGGCCGCCGCCGCTGCTGTTCCTGCCGTTGCCACTGCTACGCATCAAATGTCCGTACGTCGTGTTCCGTCGTGGGATGTGCAAGTCGTGCCGGCCGACCTCACCGCACTTCCCGACCCGCCTCGTCGCGGTCGCCCGCCGCTCGCGCGGCTGCGACCGCCTCCGCGATCACCGTGCCTTCGAGGGACTCCGCTTCCACGTCGTCGACCTCGGGCAGAAAGGGCGCGAGCTCCGGCAGCTCGTGCAAGCCGCGCAGCCCCATCCGTTCCAGGAAGTAGTTCGTCGTCCGATACAGGATCGCACCTGTTTCGGGCTCGGACCCGGCGTCTTCCACCAGTCCTCGCTGTACCAGGGTACGCATCACGCCGTCACAGTTCACACCGCGTACCGCCGAGACCCTCCCGCGCGACACCGGTTGCCGGTAGGCGACGACCGCGAGCGTCTCCAGTGCGGCCTGGGTGAGCCGGGCCTGCTGGCCGTCCAGGACGAAGCGGTCGACGGCCGGCGCGCAGTCCGCCCGGCTGTAGAAGCGCCAGCCGCCGGCCACCTGGCGCAGGTCGAAGCCGCGGCCCTGGTCGGTGTACTCGGCGGACAGCTCGCGCAGGGCGGCGGCCACCTCGGCGCCGGGGCGTTCCAGGACGGCGGCCAGGTGCGGCGCCGGCACGGGCTCCTCGGCGATCATCAGGATGGCCTCCAGCGCGGCTCGCAGCGGCACCTGGGGGCCTTCGGGGGCCCCGGCGGGCTCCGGTGGCCCGGCGGGCGCCACGGCCTGCGCCGGCACCTCCAGGGCCGTCTGCCGGGCGGGGACGGGGACGGGCGGCGCGGCGGGGGCGGCGACCGGGGCGGGGACGGCGACCGGGGCGGGGACGGCGACCGGCAGGGCCGCAGCCGGCGGGGCGGCGGGGACGGCGACGGGGGCGTCCGGTTCCCCGGCCGGGTGGGCGGACTCCTGCCACTCCTCGGGGCGGGCCTGTCCGGGCAGTCCCAGGGCCCGCCGCGGCCGCCCCGGCCGTTGGTCGCTCACCGCTGTCCACCGTCCTTCGCAGCGCCGTCCGGCTCACCGGGCGGGCGGTCGAACTCGTCCGTCACCTCGACCCGGCGGTCGGTCTCCGCGATCCAGCGGACCACGAGCTCGCCCAGCGCCTCGGGCTGCTGGAAGTCGACCACCCGTTCCCGGTAGAGCTCCAGCAGCGCGAGGAACCGGGCGACCACGACGAGGGTGGTCCCGGCGTCCGCGACCAGCCGGTCGAAGCCGGCCGTGCCGAGCGCGGTGAGCCGGTCCACCAGGACGGCGGCCTGCTCGCGGACGCTGACCGGCGGGGTGTGGATGTGGTCGACGTAGACCGCGGGCTCCGGCCGGGGCGTCATCGCCCGGGCCGCGAGCTGCGCGAACCGCTCCGGGCCGACGGCCAGCACCACCTCGGGCAGCAGGGCGGCGTGCCGGGGTTCGAGGCCGGCGGTGCGCGGCCGCTGCCGCAGTTCGGCGGCCCAGCGCTCGGCGAGGACGGCGGCGGCCTGCTTGTAGGCGCGGTACTGCAACAGCCGGGCGAAGAGCAGGTCCCTGGCCTCCAGCAGGGCGAGGTCCTCCTCGTCCTCGATCTCGGCCGCGGGCAGCAGCCGGGCGGCCTTGAGGTCGAGCAGGGTGGCCGCGACCACCAGGAACTCGGTGGCCGCGTCCAGGTCCCAGTCCGGGCCCATCGCCCTGATGTGGGCGACGAACTCGTCGGTGACGGTGGACAGCGAGACCTCGGTGACGTCCAGCTTGTGCTTGGCGATCAGGCCCAGCAGCAGGTCGAACGGTCCCTCGAAGTTGTCCAGCCGCACCCGGAAGCCACCGCGCCCGTCGGCCTCGGCGGGCGCGGGGGCGGTGGTGACCGGAGTTTCGGCACTGCTGGACATGGGGGTCCATCTTGGCCCGGGCGCGGTCCGCGCCGGGCGCCGGGGCCCGCGACACGCGGAGGGCGGGCGTCAGCGCCCGCGCAGCCGCCGGACCAGGATGCTGGCCTCGCCGCGCTGTTCGAGGTCGGCGAGGACCACCGAGATGGCCTCCCGGACCACCCGGCCGCGGTCGACCGCGAGGCCGTGCTCGCCGCGCAGCACCAGGCGGGCGTGCTCCAGGTCCATCAGTTCCTCGGCGGAGACGTACACCGTGATCTTCTCGTCGTGGCGCTCCCGGCCGGTGGGCCGGCGGGCGCCCCGGCCGCGCTGACGGGGCCGCCTGGTCGGGTCGGCGGCCTGCTCCTCGGTCCCGGCGTGCCGGACGGCCCCCTGGGCGGCCTCGGCGGGGCCGCCGTGCGGCTCCGGGCGGGCGGCGGGCACCTCGGCCGTGCCGGGCGCCAAGTCGGCCTTCCTGGCCGCCTCGGCCGCTCGGGCGGTCTCCGCTCGGGCCGCCGACGCCTCGGCCGACCTGAGGGAGGGCGACAGGGCCATCCCCCCGGTGGCCCGGAACAGCTCGTCGGCCCCCGGGAGACTCACTCGACGGGGCGGCACCGGTCGAGCACCTCCCTGGCGAGCTGACGGTAGGCGGCGGCGCCGACCGAGTTGGTGGCGTACGTGGTGATCGGCTCGCCGGCCACGGTGGTCTCGGGGAACCGTACGGTCCGGCCGATGACGGTGTGGAAGACGTGCTCGCCGAAGGCCTCCACGACCCGGGCCAGCACCTCGCGGCTGTGCACGGTTCGGGAGTCGTACATGGTGGCCAGGATGCCGTCCAGGCGCAGGTCGGGGTTGAGCCGCTCGCAGACCTTCTCGATGGTCTCGGTGAGCAGCGCGACGCCGCGCAGCGCGAAGAACTCGCACTCCAGCGGGACGATGACGCTGTGAGCCGCCGTCAGGGCATTGACCGTCAGCAGGCCGAGTGAGGGCTGGCAGTCGATGATGACGTAGTCGTAGTCGGGCAGCAGCGGCTTGAGCGCCCGCGCCAGCGCCGACTCCCGGGCCACCTCGCTGACCAGCTGCACCTCGGCGGCCGACAGGTCGATGTTGGAGGGCAGCAGGTCCATGCCGGGGACGGCGGTCTTCAGCAGCACCTCATCGGCCGTCAGGCCCCGCTCCATGAGCAGGTTGTAGACCGTGACGTCGAGCTCCATCGGGTTGACGCCCAGTCCGACCGAGAGCGCGCCCTGCGGGTCGAAGTCGACCAGCAGGACCCGGCGGCCGTACTCGGCGAGCGCGGCGCCCAGGTTGATGGTCGAGGTGGTCTTGCCGACCCCGCCCTTCTGGTTGCACATCGCGATGATCTGCGCGGGGCCGTGCTCGGCCAGCGGCGCGGGGATCGGGAAGTACGGCAGCGGGCGGCCGGTCGGGCCGACCCGCTCGCGGCGCTGGCGGGCGGCGTCGGGGGCCAGGGTGGCGGCGTACTCCGGGTCCGGCTCGTACTCGGCGTCCGGGTCGTCGTACGGGCCGTAGCCGAGCTCGTTGTAGGCCAGACCGTAGGCGGCGAACTCCGCGTCGAGGTCGGCGGGGGCCGCGGCGGCGTGCTGGCGCGCCTCGAAGGTGCGGACCGCTACCGAGCCGACCTCCACCGTGCCCACCGCGGCCTGCCGGGCGGTGAGCTCCTCGTTCGACTGTCCGGCAGCGTGCTCCGCCAGTCCTGGCTGACCACCCCCGGGAGCAAATGTCGACTCATTCACAAGTCGTCTTACCTCCTTGGGTGTCCAGGACTCTATGTCGATTCGTCAGCGTGGCAGCTAGCCGACGGTTTGCGACTCTAGGCCGTTTCGGGCGTTCGCAGCAACACAATCCACGGTAGTGGGCCCGATGTGTCGGCCCACCACCCGGTCCCTGTCAAGGGATGGCGGGGCTTGTGACCCTAACGTTTCTGCGGACGTCGACGCTCCCGGAAGGGTGAGTCAGAAGCCGTCGTCCACAGGGCGGGTGACATGTTGCACATAAATTGACATCCCCAGGTCACCGCACCGTCACCCGCCCGGCGGCCCGCCCCTGTCCGTTCCCCCGCCGCGGGCACTCCGCCCGGGGCACTCCGCCGGGGGCACCGGTCGGCGGGTGCCCGGCCGCGGGCATGCCGAACGCCCCCGGCCCGAGGGGAGCGGGCCGGGGGCGTTCGTGCGGGCGCGGGGTCAGGCGAGCACGCTGTCCAGCGAGACCGACTCCAGGCCGAAGGCCTCGGCGACGGCGCCGTAGGTGATCTGGCCCTCGTGCACGTTGAGGCCCTTGGCCAGCGACGCGTCGCGGCGCAGCGCCTCCTTCCAACCGCGGTTGGCCAGCTCGACGATGTACGGCATCGTCGCGTTGGTGAGCGCGTAGGTGGAGGTGTTCGGGACGGCGCCCGGCATGTTCGCCACGCAGTAGAAGACCGAGTTGTGGACCTGGAAGGTCGGCTCGGCGTGCGTGGTGGCGCGGGAGTCCTCGAAGCAGCCGCCCTGGTCGATCGCGATGTCGACGAGCACGGAGCCCGGCTTCATCCGGGAGACCAGCTCGTTGGTGACCAGCTTCGGGGCCTTGGCGCCCGGGATCAGCACGGCGCCGATCACCAGGTCGGCGTCCAGGACGGCCTTCTCCAGCTCGAAGGAGTTGGAGGAGATGGCCTTGATCTTCGTGCCGAAGATCTTGTCGGCCTCGCGCAGCTTGTTGATGTCGCGGTCCAGCAGGGTCACGTCGTAGCCCATGCCGATGGCGATGGTGGCCGCGTGCCAGCCGGAGACGCCACCGCCGATGACGACGGCCTTCGCCGGGTGGGTGCCGGGCACGCCGCCGGGCAGGGTGCCGCGGCCGCCGGCCGGACGCATCAGGTGGTACGAGCCGACCTGCGGGGCCAGCCGGCCCGCGACCTCGGACATCGGGGCGAGCAGCGGCAGGGCGCCGTTGGCGAGCTGCACGGTCTCGTACGCGATGGCGGTGGTGCCGGAGGCGACGAGCGCGTCGGTGCCGGCCCGGTCGGCCGCCAGGTGGAGGTAGGTGAAGAGGGTCTGGCCCTTGCGCAGGCGGTGGTACTCCTGCGCGATGGGCTCCTTGACCTTGAGCAGCAGGTCGGCGGTGGCCCACACCTCGTCGGCGGTGGGGAGGATGGTGGCGCCGGCCGCCACGTACTCCTCGTTCGGGATCGAGGAGCCGACACCGGCGTTGTCCTCGATGAAGACCTCGTGGCCGTTGCGGACCAGCTCATGCACGCCGGCAGGCGTGATGGCCACGCGGTACTCGTGGTTCTTGACCTCGCGGGGGATGCCGACCTTCACGGCTAAACACGTCCCTCTTACCTGGGGGTCCCGGCCGGGGAAGACCGGCGGGCGGCGCGCACGGGGAAGCCTCCGGGACATGCCGGGGCACGGATCGCTGCGCGACTGCTGTCGAGTGTAATGAAGCCCAGCGGATCCGTCAGCCTTCCAAACTGAATAAATCTGCCGGACACATTGGCAGTTTCGTAGGCTTGCATCACGATCTAGGTGTCAAAGAGGGGTGAAACCCTCACTTCAGACACTACTCCGAAACCGGGTGATTCCCCTCACCGTCGACCAGCCTGCGCAGCCGCTCCAGGGCCTGCGAGAGCGCCGCCGCGCCGCCGTCGTCGCCGACCCGGCGCAGGGCCGCGACGGCCGCCCGGTACTCCCGGTCGGCCTCGTCGTAGCGGCGCTGCGCGGTGTGCGCCTCGGCGATCCGGGCCAGCAGCCGCGCCTCGGCCCGGTGGTCGCCCAGGCTCTGCCGCAGGGCGAGCGCCCGGCCGTACCAGTCCCCGGCCCGGACCGGGTCCCCGAGGGCCCGGTGGCAGCCGCCCGTGCCCTCCAGCGCACGGGCGCAGGCGGGTTCGTCCCCCGCCGTCCGGGCCCGCTCCAGGGCGGCCCGGTACCGGTCCTCGGCCTGCTCCCAGTGGCCTGCGGCGGCCTGCAGGTCGCCCAGGTTCAGCAGGGCCGCGGCGGCCCGGCGCGGCGCCTCCTGCCGCTCCGCCACCCGCAGCACCAGCTCGTGCAGCTGGTGCAGGTCGGCCGGCGCGGTGCCGCCGGTCAGCGGCAGGGCCCGCAGCAGGGCCGTCACCAGCCGGCCCGCCGAACCGTCCAGGTCGCCCTGCCCGATCGCGTCCCGGACGGCGACCATCAGCTGGTCGCGCTCCCCCGTCAGCCAGCCGGCCGCCTGGGCCGCGGTGCGCAGCCGCAGCGGGCCGGGCAGCGGGTCGGGGTTCTCGCCGGCGGAGCGGTCCAGCAGCAGCCGGGCGGAGTCGACCAGCCGGACGAGGCGCTCCAGCAGCCGGGCCCGGGCCAGCTCGATCTCGGCCGGGCGGTCGCGCTCGGTGCGCAGCTCCACCAGCCGCGGGTACAGCCGGCCCGGCACCCGGTAGCGTGCCGTGCCGTCGGCGGCGGCCGGCTCCCGTTCCAGCAGCTCCTGCTCGGCGAGGCGCTCCAGCAGCGTCCCGGCCTCCGGCGCCGGGCAGCCCACCAGGGCGGACGCGGTCCGCAGGTCGGCGCTCTGGGCGGGCGCCAGGGTGAGCATCCGCAGCATCCGGGCGGACGGCGCGGGCAGCGCCCTGTAGAGCAGTTCGAAGGCGGCGACCAGCGGGTCGGTGTCGGGCACCGGCACCGGCTCGACGGGCAGCAGTTCCCTGGCCTGCCGCCGGTCGGGCGCGCCGCCGCGGCCCCTGGGCTTGGTGGCGCCGCGCGACTTGGGGGCCTGCGGGGCCTGCCGGGGCGCCGCGGGTGCGAGTTCGGCCGCCACGTCGGTGACCGCGGCCCGGGGGTCGGCCCGCAGCCGGCCGGCGACCAGCCGCAGCGCGGCGGGCCGGGCCGTGCAGGCCTCGGCGAGGTCGGCCGCCCCGACCGGGTCGCAGCTGATCCGGGTGCCGCCGATCAACGAGCCGAGCAGTTCGACGGCGGACGGCTGGTCGAGGCCGCCGAGGATCACCGGGTCGATCGCGTCGATCCCGGTGAGCGGCCCGGAGGTGGTGGCCAGCACCAGGCAGCCGGGTTCGTCGACGAGCAGCGGCAGCAGCTGGCCGGCCTCGCGGACGTCGTCCAGCAGCACCAGCAGCTTGCGTCCGGACAGCGCCCCGCGCAGCGCCGCGCAGGCCGGGTCCTCGGCCTCGGGGTCGGCCGGCAGCAGCCCCTCGGGCACCGCCGCGAGCTGCTCCAGCAGTCGGCGGGCCGCCCGGCCGGGCGGCACCAGGCTGCCGTCGGGGGCGGACATCCGGGCGAACAGCAGCCCGTCGGGGTAGTCCCCGGCCACCGAGCGGGCGTAGCGCACGGCGAGCGAGGTGCGCCCCGACCCGGGGCGGCCGGCCAGGACCAGCAGGCGGCCGCGCCCGGGGACCGGCCGGGCCGCGGCGGTGGCCAGCGCGGCGAGCTCCGTGCGGCGTCCGACGAACGGCTCCGCCCCCGCGGGCAGCCGGTCGTGCTCCGCGGACCCGGGCAGCGGTGCCTCCATCGTCGCCGTCTTCCTCGCCACCTGCGCCACTCCCGACCAGTCGCCCAGCAGACCCGGCCCGATCCTCGGGGCCCTGTCCGCGAAGCGTAGTTCGAGCGCACCCCGGTGCCGAGCTGACATCCGGTACTACCAACCGGCAGGTCACCTGCCCGGATCAACAGCGCCGGGCCCCCGCGGGCTCAGGAGGCGTCGAAGGGCCGCGCCGGCCAGGGCGAGTCGGCGGGCCGCAGGGAGTCCAGGCCGGGGCCGGTGAGGGCGGCGTGCAGGGCGAGCGTGCCGGTGATCAGGGTGGGGTTGTGCAGCCCGCCGGCCAGGATCAGCCGGACCAGCTCGTCGACCGGCACCCGGGCGGTCTCGATCTCCAGCTCCTCGCCGTGCGCGGCGTAGCGCTCGCCCTCGGCCTCGGCCAGGTCGGTGGCGAGGAAGAGCCGCAGCGCCTCGTCGGTGCCGCCGGGCGAGGTGTAGAAGTCCACCAGGACCCGCCACTGCCCCGCGGTGCAGTGCGCCTCCTCGTACAGCTCGCGCTGCGCGGCGTGCAGCGGGTTCTCCCCCGGGACGTCCAGCAGCCCGGCCGGCAGCTCCCAGAGCCGCTGGCGCACCGGGTGCCGGTACTGGCGCAGGATCAGCACCCGGCCCAGGTCGTCCAGCGCGAGCACGGAGACCGAGCCCGGGTGGGTCTGGTAGTCGCGGCGGGCGTAGCTGCCGTCCGGCATCAGCACCTCGTCGGTCCGCACACCGGTGACCCGTCCCTGGAACGGCGTCTCGGTGGTCCGCACCGGCCACTGCTCCTCCAGGTCCCGGATCTGCTGGAGCACCTCGGCCTGCTGCACGTCGGTCATCGCGACTCCCCTTTTCGTCAGTACGACACAATCTAGGCCATCGAGCCGCCGTGGGGGTGGACGACAGGCGGGTGGGGGGCCGCAATCGGCCCTGCTCGCCCCCCAGCCTCGCGCCTGCGCGGTGCCCCCGCCCGGCGGGCACGCCGAACGGCGGTCACCCGGGCCTTCCCGGGTGACCGCCGTCCTCGCGGAGCGCGTGCCGTTACGGCGCGTCCGTCTTGATCTTGATGGCCGCCGCGACCAGGCCCGCGAACAGCGGGTGCGGACGGGTCGGGCGGGACTTCAGCTCCGGGTGCGCCTGGGTGGCGACCAGGTAGGGGTGCACCTCGCGCGGGTACTCGACGTACTCGACCAGGTCTCCCTTGGGGGACAGGCCGGAGAACTGCAGGCCGGTCTTCTCCAGGTCCGCCCGGTAGGCGTTGTTGACCTCGTAGCGGTGGCGGTGGCGCTCGTCCACGTACTGCTCGCCGCCGTACACCTCGCGCACGATCGAGCCCTCGGCGAGCTTGGCCGGGTAGAGGCCCAGGCGCATGGTGCCGCCCAGGTCGCCCTTGCCGTCCACGATCGCCAGCTGCTCGGCCATGGTGGAGATGACCGGGTACTTGGCGGCCGCGTCGAACTCGGTGGAGTTGGCCTCCGGCAGGCCGGCCAGGTTGCGGGCCGCCTCGATGACCACGCACTGCAGACCCAGGCACAGGCCGAGCAGCGGGACCTTGTTCTCCCGGGCGAAGGTGATCGCGGCGACCTTGCCGTCGACACCGCGGTCGCCGAAGCCGCCGGGGATGCAGATCGCGTCCACGTCGCCGAGCTGCTCCTGGGCGCCCTCGGGCGTCAGGCAGTCGTCCGAGGCGACCCACTTGATCTCGACCCGCGCGTTGTTGGCGAAGCCGCCCGCGCGCAGCGCCTCGGTCACCGACAGGTAGGCGTCGGGCAGGTCGATGTACTTGCCGACCAGCGCGACCTTGAGGATGTGCTGGGGCTCGTGGACCCGGCGCAGCAGGTCGTCCCAGACGGTCCAGTCCACGTCGCGGAAGGCCAGGTCGAGGCGGCGCACCACGTAGGCGTCCAGGCCCTCGCCGTGCAGCACCTTGGGGATGTCGTAGATCGACTTGGCGTCGATGGCCGCGACCACGGCCTCCTCGTCCACGTCGCACATCAGCGAGATCTTGCGCTTGATGGCCTGCGGGACCTCGCGGTCGGCGCGCAGCACGATGGCGTCGGGCTGGATGCCGATGTTGCGCAGCGCGGCGACCGAGTGCTGGGTCGGCTTGGTCTTCAGCTCGCCCGAGGGGCCGATGTAGGGCAGCAGGGAGACGTGCACGAAGAAGACGTTGTCCCGGCCGACCTCGTGGCGGACCTGGCGCACGGCCTCCAGGAAGGGCAGCGACTCGATGTCGCCGACGGTGCCGCCGACCTCGGTGATCACCACGTCGACGTCCTCGGTCGCCATCCGGCGGATCCGGGACTTGATCTCGTTGGTGATGTGCGGGATGACCTGGACGGTGTCGCCGAGGTACTCGCCGCGGCGCTCCTTGGCGATGACCGTCGAGTACACCTGGCCGGTGGTGACGTTGGCCGAGCCGTGCAGGTTGGTGTCCAGGAACCGCTCGTAGTGGCCGATGTCCAGGTCCGTCTCGGCGCCGTCGTCGGTGACGAAGACCTCACCGTGCTGGAACGGGTTCATGGTGCCCGGGTCCACGTTGAGGTACGGGTCGAGCTTCTGCATCGTCACGCGCAGGCCGCGGGCCTTGAGCAGCGCACCGAGGCTGGAGGCGGTGAGGCCCTTGCCGAGCGATGAGGCGACACCCCCGGTGACGAAGAGGTGCTTGGTCGTCACGGCGCGGCTGCTGGACGCCTTGCCGGAATGGGGCTGTGCCAAGAGGGGGCTCCCGTGGGTCGCGTGTCGAAGGTGACTCGGTGGATGGGTCTGCCCCGGTCCAGTGACCGATTCGGCGAGGAGCGGGTCCCTTTTGCGGGGGAACTGTGCTCGGCCGGTGAGCCCGGCGGGGTCGTCGAGTCGGCGGATCCGGGGTGGTCTTTCCCACCAGTCCACGGGATACCAGGGTATCAGCGAGCCGGGCGGGACGCGTTCGGCCGGGGTCCGGCGCGCCTGCGCGGGACCCCGCCGGACGGCGCCGGGAGGCCTTCGCGACGGGTCGTCGGGATGGCCCGGAAGGATCATTCCGGGATGGCCGGACCGGGTGGTTTTCCCCTCCCCCGGGCCGCGCCACAGTTGATCTGTTGGTGTGGGCGCGGGCGGACCGCTGCAACTGCGCGTGCCCCGACAGGGCCGATCGTCGTATTCTGCACGGACGCATCGCCGACAGCAGAGCACGCGGAGGGCGAGGGGGTCGGGACGACGCCTCTCGGTCCCCGATGCGCGACCGGAACCTCCCGTACCAGTTCACCGCTCGCCCCACCGGGCCCCACCACAGGCCCACGCTGGCACCACGAGCCCCACCACCCACAGGGGCCTCAGCAGTGCCCGCCAGAGCGCTCCGGCCCCGCAGACTCGCGCCCCGCTACCGGACGTCGCCGAGCACATCTTGCGAACTGGAGACCCACGTGGCCGGCCGTATCGAGGACTACGCCCTCATCGGAGACATGCAGACCGCAGCCCTCGTCAGCAGGGACGGCGCGGTCGACTGGCTCTGTCTGCCCAGATTCGACTCGCCGGCCGTCTTCGCCGGCCTGCTGGGGACCGATGAACACGGCTTCTGGCGGATCGGCCCGGCCGAGCCGGTCACCGACCCCGCGACCCCCTCCGCGCCGCACACCGCCGTCACCGACACCGGCGAGATCCCCGTCCCGGTCACCGCCGCCGCCCCCGCCCTGCCCAGCGACCGGCGCCGCTACCGCGGCGACTCGCTGATCCTGGAGCACGAGTGGGACACCCAGGGCGGCAGCGTCCGGGTGATCGACTTCATGCCGCCCCGCCACCTGCTCGGCACCCCCGACGTGCCGCAGATGATCCGGATCGTCGAGGGGCTCAAGGGTCGGGTCCGGATGCGCTCGGCCGTGCGGATGCGGTTCAGCTACGGCCGGATCGTCCCCTGGGTGCACCGGGTCGAGCAGGCCGACGGCGGCCACCGCACCGTCGCCGTCGCCGGCCCGGACTCGGTCTGGCTGGACGGCGTCGCCGAGACCTACGGCCGCGACCTCACCACCTACGCCGACTTCAACGTCGACGAGGGCCAGCGGATCGCCTTCGCCCTCACCTGGCAGGCCTCCCACCTGCCCGCCCCCGCCGCGCCCGACGCGGAGGAGGCACTGGCCGCCACCGAGCGGTTCTGGCGGGACTGGGTCGGCCACTGCACCTACCAGGGCCCGTACCGCGAGGCCGTGGTCCGCTCGTTGATCACCCTCAAGGGGCTCACCTACGCCCCCACCGGCGGCATCGTCGCCGCGCCCACCACCTCGCTGCCCGAGGACCTCGGCGGGGAGCGCAACTGGGACTACCGCTACACCTGGCTCCGCGACGCCGCCATCACCCTCTCCTCGCTGCTGCGCACCGGCTACCGCGAGGAGGCCCGGGCCTGGCGCGAGTGGCTGCTGCGCGCGGTGGCCGGCGACCCGGAGAACCTGCAGATCATGTACGGCATCGCCGGCGAACGCGAGCTGACCGAGTCCGAACTCGACTGGCTGCCCGGCTACGAGGACTCCACCCCCGTCCGGGTCGGCAACGGCGCCGCTGGCCAGCTCCAGCTGGACGTCTACGGCGAGGTCGTGGAAGCCCTGCACCTGGCCCACATGACCGGCCTGGTCCGCAACGACCACGCCCACCAGCTCCAGCTGAAGCTGATCACCTACCTGGAGCAGCACTGGCGCGAGCCGGACGAGGGCATCTGGGAGGTCCGCGGCCCGCGCCGGCACTTCGTGCACTCCAAGGTGATGGCCTGGGTCGCCGTCGACCGGACCATCAAGCTGATCGAGCAGAGCCCCGCCGAGGGCCCGCTGGAGCGCTGGACGGCGCTGCGCGACGAGATCCACCGCGAGGTCTGCGAGAAGGGCTACGACCCGGAGCGCAACACCTTCACCCAGTACTACGGCGGCAAGGAGCTGGACGCCTCACTGCTGCTCATCCCCCAGGTCGGCTTCCTCCCGCCGGACGACAAGCGGGTGATCGGCACCATCGAGGCGATCCAGCGCGAGCTGTCCACCGAGGACGGCTTCGTGCTGCGCTACCCGACGCACGACGACCAGGGCAACAACGTGGACGGCCTGTCCGGGCACGAAGGGGCCTTCCTGGCCTGCTCGTTCTGGCTCGCCGACGACCTGGCGATGATCGGCCGGGTCGGCGAGGCACGGGAGCTGTTCGACAAGCTGCTGTCCCTGCGCAACGACGTCGGGCTGCTCGCCGAGGAGTGGGACCCGCGCGAGAAGCGGCAGGTCGGCAACTTCCCGCAGGCCTTCAGCCACGTGCCGCTGATCGACACCGCCCTGCGGCTGACGGCCTGCGCCGGCGCCTACATCTCCCCGCAGCCCGACGCCCGCACCACCGACCGGGCCGACCAGCCCGCTCGCTGAGCCGCCCCCGAAAGCCCCGGGGCATCTCCCTCCGGCGAGCCCTAGGAGCGCCCCTGCACCAGCTCGTCGTAGGTGGAGAGCACCTGGGCGACGGTGGCCGCCTCGTCCGGCCAGGTGGCGGCCTGCTGGCGGCCCGCCTCGGCCAGTTCGGCCCGGCGCTTGGGCTCGGCGAGCAGCTCGCGCAGGGCCTCGGCGAGGGCCTGCGGGTCGCCGTGCGGGACCAGCAGGGCGGCGTCGCCGACCAGTTCGGGGATGCCGCCGACCGCGGTGGAGACCACGGGCACGCCCGCCCGCATCGCCTCCTGGACGACCAGCGAGCGGGCCTCCCAGCGGCTGCTGACCGCCACCACGTCGGCGCCGGCCAGCAGGTCGGACACGTCGGTGCGGTAGCCGAGCAGCTCGGCCGGCAGCCGTTCGGCGGCGATCCGCTCGCGCAGCGGCTGGGCCTCGGGGCCGTCGCCGGCGATCACGACCAGCGGCCGCGGGTCGGTGAGCCGGCGGGCCGCTTCCAGCAGCAGGCCGAAGGACTTCTGCGGTACCAGGCGGCCGACCGCGAGCACCACCGGGCAGTCCGGGCGGTCGCCGAGCAGTGCGGCCCGGGCCTCCTCGCGGTCCAGGCTGCCGGGCGGGATCGGCGGGGCGGCGATCGGGCCCAGCCGGGCGTCGGTGGCGCCGAGCTCCCGGGCCCGGGCGACCAGGTCGGAGGAGGCGCCGAGGACGAGGTCGGCGGCCCGGACCACCCGGCGTTCCATCAGCCGCTGGAGCCGGCGCTCCATGCCGGTGGCGAGCATCGCGTGGTGCGAGGTGACCACCAGCGGGGTCTGCGGGCGCAGCCCGGGGAACCGGCCGGCGGTGCGCAGCGCGAGGTCGGCGAGGAGTCCGGCCCGCATGCCGTGGGCGTGCACGACGTCGGCGCCGGTGAAGGCGCGCCGCAGTTCGCCGATCGCGGCGGCGTCGCTGCGGGCGCCGGACGTCGGGGTGATCTCGACCTGGTGGTAGCGGGCGCCGGCCCGGGAGAACCCGAAGAGTTCGTCGGTGCCGGCGGGGGCGCAGACCGTCACGCCGACGCCGTGCGCGACCAGGCCCTGGGCGAGGGAGCGGACGTGCGCTCCGATGCCGCCCGTGCTGGCTGACAGGACGAGCACCACGTGCAGCTGCCCCGATTCCTGGGCGGCGGCGGTGCCCCGGGTGGCGGAATGGTCCACGTCGTCTCGCTCCGGCTCGATCTCTCGACTCGCGCTGCCGCTGGGGTTGCCCTCGGCTCGGCGCTCGGGACTGGAAAGCCAATGTCCAGCCGCCACCATGCCAGGTCGGGCGGGTTCTTGGACAGTCGGGCGGGCCTGCGGGCGCGTCGCGGATGTGCTGCGCCCGAGGTGTGGTGGAGGCCCCGGCCCTGGTCGGGGGTGGTGACCGGGCCGGGGTCCGCGGGGTCAGCCGGTGCGGGGGGCGCGGGCGGCGGCGAGCAGTTCCTCGGCGTGGGCGCGGCCGAGTTCGGAGTCCTCCAGCCCGGCCAGCATCCGGGACAGCTCGCGGACCCGCTCCTCGTCGGTGAGCAGCTTGACGCCGCTGCGGGTGACGGTGCCGTCGTTGGTCTTCTCGACCACCAGGTGGCGGTCGGCGAAGGCGGCGACCTGCGGGAGGTGGGTCACCACCACGACCTGTGCGCTGCGGGCGAGTTTGGCCAGCCGGCGGCCGATCTCGACCGCGGCCTTGCCGCCGACGCCGGCGTCGACCTCGTCGAAGAGGTAGGTGGGCACCGGGTCCGCGCCGGCGAAGACCACCTCGACGGCGAGCATCACCCGGGAGAGCTCGCCTCCGGAGGCGCCCTTGGCGATCGGGCGGGGCTGGGCCCCCGGGTGGGGGGCGAGGAGGACCTCGACCTCGTCCACGCCGTGCGCGCCGTAGGCGACGGTGCGCCCGCCGACCTCGATCCCGGAGAGGTCGTCGACCTGGCCGATCGCGAAGGTCACCCGGGCGTGCGGCATGGCGAGTTCGGCCAGTTCGGCGGAGACCGCGGCGGCGAACTTGTCGGCGGCCGCGTACCGGGCGGCCGACACCTCGGCGGCGAGTTCGGCCAACTCGGCGCGCAGCGCGGTCTCCTGGGCGCCGAGCTCGTCGATCCGCTCGTCGTCGCCGTCGAGCTCCAGCAGCCGGACGGCGCCGGCCTCGGCCCAGGCCAGGACCTCGGCGAGGCTGCCCTCCGGTCCGGCGTACTTGCGCAGCAGCTGGGCGAGGACCGCGCGGCGGTCCTCGACGGCGGCCAGCCGGACCGGGTCGGCGTCCAGGTCGTCCGCGTAGCCGGCGAGGTCGCCGGCCACGTCGGCGAGCAGGTAGCCGACCTCGTTCAGCCGGTCGGCGAGGGCCGCCAGCCGCTCGTCGTGCTGACGGACGGCCTCCACGGCCCGGCGGGCCTGGGCGACGAGGGTGCCGGCGTCGACGCCCTCCGGGTCGGCGGGGTCGCCGGCCAGGGCGGCGTGCGCGAGGGTCGCGGCCGAGGAGAGCGAGTCGGCGTGGCCGAGCCGTTCGGCCTCGGCGGACAGCTCCTCGTCCTCGCCGGCGAGCGGTTCGGCGGCGGCGACCTCCTCCAGGCCGAACCGGAGCAGGTCGGCCTCCTGGGCGCGCTCGCGGGCCCTGGTGGTCAGCTCCTCCAGCGTCGCGGAGACCTCCCGCAGCCGGCGGTAGGTCTCGCGGTACCGGGCCAGCGGCTCGGCGACGTGCTCGCCCGCGTACCGGTCCAGGGCGCCGCGCTGCCGGGAGGGGCGCAGCAGCCGCTGCTGGTCGGTCTGTCCGTGGACGGCGACCAGGTCCTCGCCGAGCTCGGCCAGCAGGCCGACCGGGACGGAGCGTCCGCCGACGTGCGCCCGGGAGCGTCCTTCGGCGGAGACCGTACGGCTGAGCAGCAGCTCGCCGTCGTCCAGCTCGGCGCCGGCCTCCAGGGCGCGGGCCAGCACCGGGGAGTCCCCGGGCAGGGTCATCCGGCCCTCGACGACGGCCCGCTCGGCCCCGCGGCGCACCAGCGCCGGGTCGGCCCGGCCGCCGAGCAGCAGGCCGAGGCTGGTGACCACCATGGTCTTGCCCGCTCCGGTCTCACCCGTCACCGCGGTGAAGCCCGGCGCCAGTTCGACCACGGCGTCATCGATGACACCAAGATCCCGTATCCGCATCTCGTCCAACACGGAGACGACCTTACGAGGTTCCGCCCACACCGCGCGACGAGCGGCGGCCCCGGATGCCCAAGTTCATCCCTTCCGGGCGGCTTCGGGCACAGTCGCCGCGTCGGCGGCCGGGACCGTGCACCAGCGCAGGAAGAACTGCGCCAGCGGGCCGATGGCCAGCGCGTACGCCACCGTTCCGATGCCGAAGGTGCCGCCGAGCAGGATGCCGACCAGCAGCACCACCAGTTCGATCCCGGTGCGGATCAGGCGCAGCGAACGGCCGGTGCGGCGGTGCAGGCCGGTCATCAGGCCGTCGCGCGGGCCGGGGCCGAGCCGGGCGCCGATGTAGAGGCCGGTGGCCAGTCCGTTCAGCACGATGCCGCCGGCCAGCAGCAGGATCCGGGCGGGCCAGCCGGTCGGGGCGTCGACGACGCCGAGGGTGAGGTCCATCGCCGCGCCGAGCACCAGGACGTTGCCGATCGTGCCCACGCCCGGGCGCTGGCGCAGCGGTATCCACAGCAGCAGGACGAGGCCGCCCATGATGGTCACCCAGGCGCCGACGCTCAGGCCGAGGTGGCGGGCCAGGCCCTGGTGCAGCACGTCCCACGGGTTGGCGCCGAGCGAGGCCCGCAGCATCAGGGCCATGCTCGACCCGTAGAGCACCAGCCCGGCCAGCAGCTGGCCGAGCCGCCGCGGGAGCGCGTCGGCGAACCGGGCTGGGGTGTAGGTGGCGGCCATCGGGTCTCCCTTGCTGCGATACTCGGACTGGACCCATGATGGAAGTCCAATCGGACCGGCGACAGGTCCAATCCGAAGCAAGTGGACTGGTGAGCCCCATGACGCAGTGGCACAGCACGGTCACTCCCGCCGCCCTGGCCCGGCTGCTGCGCACCGCCGAGCTGCCCGCGGCGCCCGGACGCCGCCCCGCGTACCGGACCCTGGCCGGCCAGGTCCGCGCACTGGTCGCCGAGGGACGGCTGCCGGTCGGCGCCCGGCTGCCCGCCGAACGCGAACTGGCCGCCGAGCTCGCCCTCAGCCGCACCACGGTGGCCACCGCCTACGAGGCCCTGCGGGCCGACGGCTACCTGCGCAGCCGCCGCGGCGCCGGCAGCTGGACCACCCTGCCCGAGGGCGCCCGGCCGCCCGGCGACGCCCTGCACCCCGTCCAGCCGGACCAGCGCGGCGACGTCGTCGACCTGGGCGTCGCCGCCCTGCCCGCGCCGCAGCCCTTCCTCGGCGAGGCCGCCGCCCGCGCCCTCGAACAGCTGCCCGCCTACGCCGCCGGCCACGGCCACTACCCCACCGGCGTCCCCGTCCTGCGCGAGGCCGTCGCCCGCCGCTACACCGCCCGCGGCCTGCCGACCGTGCCGGACCAGATCCTGATCACCACCGGCGCGATGGGCGCCCTGCACCTGGCACAGCGCGCACTGCTCGGACGCGGCGACCGGGCCGCCGTCGACGCCCCCAGCTACGCGCACAGCCTTCAGTCGCTGCGCCGCGCCGGAGCCCGCCTGGTGCCGGTCGCCCTGGCCCGCCCCGACGGGCCGCAGGGCCCGGCCCGCTGGGACCTCGCCGAGTGGCAGCGCGTCCTGCGCGGCGCCGCGCCCCGGATCGCCTACGTCATCCCCGACTTCCACAACCCGACCGGCGCGCTCGTCGACGAGGAGCAGCGCCGCGCCCTGCTCGGGCACGCCAGGGCCGCCGGAACGGTCCTGCTGGTCGACGAGACCCCCGCCGAACTGGGCTGGGGCACACCGGAGTCCGCGCTCCCCCGACCGCTCGCCGCGCTCGACCGCTCGGCCCAGGTGGTCACCGTCGGCTCGGCCGGCAAGGTGATCTGGGGCGGGCTGCGGATCGGCTGGCTGCGCGCCACACCCACCCTGGTACGGCAGTTGGCGGCCGAGCGGGCCTTCAGTGACATCGGCACCCCGGTGCTGGAACAGCTGATCGCCGCCGAACTGCTCGGCGACCCCCTCGCCGAGGTCCGCGCGCACCAGCACGAACGGCTGCGCTCCAGCGCCCACGCCCTCGCCGACGAGCTCCGCCGGCAGCTGCCCGGCTGGCGGTTCGCGATGCCACCGGGCGGCCTGGCGCTCTGGCTGGCCACCGACGGGGTCTCCGGCGGCGCCCTCGCCCGGGCCGGCGAACAGACCGGTGTCCGGGTCGCGGCCGGGGCCCGGTTCGGCGTGGACGGCGCCTTCGAGAACTACCTGCGGATCCCGCTGACCCTCCCGCCCGCGGCCGCCCCCGAGGCCGTCGCCCGGCTCGCCGAGGCGGCGGCGCGGGCCGTCCGGGGCGGGTACGGCGGCACCACCGAGAACACCCCCTCGGCGGCCTGAGACCGCTCCCCCGCCGTCAGGGCGTCTGCGCGCGCCCCCGCCAACCGGTCACCGGCAGCGCGAACTTGGCCACCAGCCGGTCCGTGAACGGCGCCCGGTGCAGTCTGGCCAGCCGGACCGGGGTCCGGCCCCGGCGGACCTCCACCCGCGCCCCGGCCGGCAGCTCCACCGAGCGGCGGCCGTCGCACCACAGCACCCCGTGCGGGGTCTTCGGCTGCACCTCCACGGCCAGCACCGAGGCCGGCGAGGTCACCAGCGGCCGGGCGAACAGCGCATGGGCGCTGATCGGCACCATCAGCAGCGCCTCCACCTCCGGCCACACCACCGGGCCGCCGCCGGAGAACGCGTACGCGGTCGACCCGGTCGGCGTCGCGCAGACCACCCCGTCGCAGCCGAAGTTCGACACCGGGCGGCCGTCCACCTCGGTGACCACCTCCAGCATCCGCTCCCGGGCCGCCTTCTCGATCGAGGCCTCGTTCAGCGCCCAGTCCTCGTGCACCACATCGCCGTTGGTGCGCACCAGGACGTCGATGGTCATCCGCTCCTCGACCTCGTACTCGGTGTCGACCACCCGGTCGACCACCACCGCGAGGTCGTCCCGCTCCGCCTCCGCGAGGAAGCCCACCCGGCCGAGGTTGATGCCCAGCATCGGCAGCCCCGACTCGCGGGCCAGCTCCGCGCCGCGCAGCAGCGTGCCGTCACCGCCGGCGACCAGGATCAGCTCGCAACCCGCCGCCGCCTCCGGGCCCCCGGTCACCCGCTCGACGCCCTCCGGCAGGTCGAGGTCGACCGCCTCCGAGGCGAGCAGCCGGATTCTGATCCCGGCCTTCAGCAGGCCGTGCACCAGGCCCTCGACGCTGCGCAGCGCAGCCTCCCGCCCGGTGTGCGCGATCAGAAAGACCGTACGTCCGCCACTCATGCCCGGTGCCCCTCTCCCTCACGTCTGCCGCTCGCCCTTGAGCCGGTCCCGGCCGCGGTCGTGCTCGCGGCGTTCGGACGCCTGTCAGGCACCCTACTATCGGGGGCCCTCCGCGACGGCCCGGTCCGCCTCGGCCGGATCCAGCGGCGGCGCGTCGCGGCGCAGCCACAGGAAGTACTCCACGTTGCCGGACGGCCCCGGCAGCGGACTGGCCGTCACGGCCCGTACCCCGAGCCCGCACTCGGCCGCCTGCCCGGCGACCTGACGGATCGTCTCGGCCCGCAGCTCCGGGCTGCGCACGACGCCGCCGCTGCCGAGCCGGTCCTTGCCGATCTCGAACTGCGGCTTGACCATCAGCACCAGGTCGGCGTCCTCGGCGCAGCAGCCGGCCAGCGCCGGCAGCACCAGGCCCAGCGAGATGAACGACAGGTCGCCCACGACCAGGTCGACCGGCACCCCGCCGATCTGCTCCAGGTTCAGCTCGCGGACGTTGGTGCGGTCCATCACGGTGACCCGCTCGTCGCTCTGCAGCGACCAGGCGAGCTGCCCGTAACCGACGTCCACGGCCAGCACGTGCGCGGCGCCCGTCCGCAGCAGCACGTCGGTGAAACCGCCGGTGGAGGCGCCGGCGTCCAGCGCCCGCCGCCCCTCGACGACCAGGCCCTGCGGGACGAACGCGGCGAACGCGCCGGCCAGCTTGTGGCCGCCGCGCGAGACGTAGTCGGGGTCGCTGTCGTCCTTCGCCACCACGACCGCGGCCGCGGTCTCGACCTGGGTGGCCGGCTTGGTCGCGGTGGTGCCGCCGACCGTCACCCGGCCGGCCGCGATCAGCTCGCTCGCGTGCTCCCGCGAACGCGCCAGGTTGCGGCGGACCAGCTCCGCGTCGAGTCGGCGTCGTGCCACTGCCACTGGTACTTCAGCTCCCACTGCTCGTCACTGCTGTCGCCGCCGCGACTCATGGCCGTTCGCGGTCGAGCGCTGCCAGGGTGTCCGACAGCCGCTGGTGAACATCTTCGTACACCGCGGCGTGTGCCCCGGTCTCCACCCCGTCCAGCGCCTCCAGCCGACCGAGCGCCTCGTCCACGGCGGGGTGACCGGTCGGGTCGAGGGCCGGGAGCGGGGGCAGGGCCAAGGCCGGGGCGACGGGGTCAGTCATCGGTGCCCCGCTCCGACTCGGGCCTGGCGACGGTGGTCTTGCGCACCACCGTCTTGCGGGTGGCGGTCTTGCGGGCGGCGGCCGGCTTCGGCGCCTCGG
The DNA here is from genome assembly GCF_044740765.1 of Kitasatospora sp. NPDC088346. Classification (NCBI taxonomy): domain Bacteria; kingdom Bacillati; phylum Actinomycetota; class Actinomycetes; order Kitasatosporales; family Streptomycetaceae; genus Kitasatospora; species Kitasatospora sp. NPDC088346. Next base: position 8,905 of record NZ_JBIURH010000043.1, on the reverse strand, counting down.
CGCCCGCAACCACGGTCTTGCGGGCGACGGTCTTCTTCGCCACGGTCTTCTTGGCCGCAGCGGCCTTCTTCGCGCCGGCCTTCTTCGGCATGGCGTCCTTGGGCGTGGGAGCCTTCGCGGTGCGCTTCGCGGCCGGAGCCTTCTTCCCCGGAGCCTTCTCCCCCGGGGCCTTCTTCGCCGGGGCCTTCCTGGCGGCAGCCCGCTTCGCGGGGGCCTGCTCCCGGGGGGCCGTTCCCGCGCCCGCGGACGGCTCTCCCGGCGCCGGCTCGTCCTCCGGTACGGCCCAGGCGTCCGCCGGTACCTCCTCGGCGTCGGCCTCGGCCCGGCTGCCCCACTCCTCGTCGTCCCAGCCCGCCTCGAACAGCCCCTCGGCGCGCGGCGCGGGCCGGGTCGGCGGCTGGTCGGCCCGGGAGTCCGCCGCGGGCTCCTCCTCCTCGTCGGAGCTGCGCAGCTGGCTCTCCAGGAAGCTCAGCACCACGCCGATCTTGACGACCTGGTCGCCGACCCGCTCGAAGACCCGCTCCGCCTCGGCCCGGGCGACGCCGACGGCCATGTCCACACCCGCCCGGCCGACCGTCACGGCCTCCTCGGCGAGACTCTGCAGGGACCGCCCGGACGGCGGGAACTGCTCGGCGATCCGCCGCTCCACCGCCGCCACGTCGACCCCGCCGCGCTCCAGCAGACCGGTCGCGGTGGTCAGCACGCGCTTCCCGGTCTCCTCGGCGATCGTCGCCGCGACCGCCACCACACCCCGCACCGCGTCCCGCAGCATCCGCCCGCCTCCTTCGGCACCCACCGGCGCCCAGCTCCGCGGCGGCCCGGCCCAGTGCCCACCACCTGTCCCACGACGCTACCTCCTGGCACCCCGAGCCCGCTGCACCTTCCGGGCCCCCTGCGGTCCGATCGGCCCACCGGCCGCTGCGATAGCGTGGAACGCCGACCACCAGCCGACGGGAGCCGCCCAGACCATGGCCAGCATCGAGGAGTGCCGCGAGGCCCTGGAGCAGCTCAGCCGGAACATGTCCCGTGCCGAGGGCGGCGTCCGCAAGGCCGCCGCGCTGGACCGCTCGCTGAGCTGCTGGATCACCGACCTCGACCTGACCTTCTCGGGCCGGCTGCGGGACGGTTCGATCCACGACATCACCCATGCCCCCGGCGCCCCGGCCGTCAAGGCCGAGATCCGGCTCGCGATGGCCGGCGACGACCTGGTCGCGATGGTGGGCGGCGGGCTCAACTTCGCCTCCGCCTGGGCCTCCGGCCGGGTCAAGCTGGAGGCAGGCTTCCGCGACCTGCTCCGCCTGCGCTCCCTGCTGTAGGCGGGCCGGCGGTCCCCGGCCGCCCGGTTCAGCGCAGGATGCCGCGCGCCCTGGCCTCCGCCGACCAGCGCGGGAACTCCGCCATCAGGGCGTCGTAGAGCGCCTCGTCGGGCCAGGCCCGGGGCTGCGGGCCGACGGCCACGAAGTCCGCGTTGTCGATCGCCCGGTCCTTCAGGTCGTCCAGACCCGCCAGGAAGGTCAGGTCCTCGCGCTCGCCGAAGCCGACGAACTGCCAGAACAGCGGCAGCGTGGACGCCGACTTCAGCAGCTTCTGGGTCGGCCGGCGGTCGTACGGGTCGCCGTCCGTCTGGAAGATCACCAGAGCGGGCATCCCGCCCCCGCGGCGCTGGTGCAGGTCGATGACGGCCTGCATCGCGGGCGCGTAGCTGGTCCCGCCCATCCGCACCGATCGGCGGGCCTCGTCGATCCGGCCGTGGTGACCGGCCAGGTCGATGTCGGTGACCAGCTCGACCTTGTTGGAGAACAGCACCAGCGGCACGCTGCCGTCGTCGTCCAGGTGGGCCGCCAGGCTCAGCACCTGCTCGGCCAGGTGCTGGACGCTGCCGTCGCTGTAGTAGCCCTTCATGCTCATCGAGTAGTCGAGCACCAGGTACACCGCGACCCGCTGGCCCGTCAGGCCGCGCTTCGCCAGCGACACCCCGGCCGACTCGTACTTCTGCAGCAGCGCGGGCGCGGCCGAACGCACCTTCTCCAGGCTGATCGCCGGCGCGGGGCCGGCCGGCGGCGGGTAGCCCGGCGCCTGGCCGTACGCGGCGGGCTGGCCGTGGCCGGGCGCCTGGCCGTACGCGGGCGGCTGACCGTACGCAGGGGGCTGACCGTACGCGGGCGGCTGACCGTAACCCGGGGCCTGACCGTACGCGGGCGGCTGACCGTGACCGGGCGCGGGCGCGGGCGGTGCGGCGTACCCGGGCGGCGGCGGGTACGCCGGGGTCTGCTGCTGGCCGTACGCGGGAGGCACGGGCGGTGCGGCGGGCGGCGGCGCGACGGGCTGCCGGGCCTGCGCGGACGGCTGGGCCTGGGCGGACGGCTGCGCGGGTGCGGGCTCCCCCACGTCCACCCCGAAGTCGGTGGCCAGCGCGGCCAGCCCGCCCGCGTACCCCTGCCCGACCGCGCGGACCTTCCACGCGGCACCCCGCCGGTACAACTCGACCAGCACCACGATGGTCTCGCCCCCGGTCAGGGCCGGCGGCGAGAACTCCAGCTCGGCGCCGCCGCAGGCCACCACCGTCCGCGGTGTCCCGGCGGCGTCGAACACCACCCCCGGGCGGTCCACGTCGACGCTCGCCACCACGACCACCGACTCGACGCCGGCCGGCACCGAGCCCGGCTCCACGGTGACCACCGGCCCGGCGACCGAGACCCCGTCCCGGCTCGGATTGTTGAAGAACACCAGGTCACGGTCGTCCCGGACCTTCCCGGTGGGGGCCACCAGCAGCGCCGAGACGTCCACCGGGACGCCGGTCGCACTGACGGTCACGCTGACCGTCGTTCCGGTCAGCGGGGCGTTCCCGCCCTTGGTCAGTACGGTGCGCGACATGGCTCCCCCTCGTTGGTCCGACCCAACCTGGCAGAACGCGCGATCGGCCGTCAACGCCGGGGCGGGGACGGCCGCCGGCTCAGAAGCCCAGCTCGGCGAGGGCCTTGCGACCGTCCGTGGGCGCACCGTCGCGGTCCAGCGCCGTCCAGGCGGCGCCGCACAGCGCCCGCAGCCCGTCGTAGCGGTCGGCACCCCCGCCGGAGAGTTCCAGCACGCCGTCCGCGGACCGGGCCGTCCAGCCGCCGCAGGTGTGGGCGCCGTCGTCCCCGGCCGCGACCTCCGGGTGCGCGACGAGCAGGCCGCGCAGGTCGGCGGCGAGGTAGGTGGGCCGGTGCTCGGGCCCGGCGGTCAGCAGTTGCGCGGGCGTGGTGACCCCGGTGAAGACCAGCAGGCTGTCCACCCCGCCGTTGTGGGCGCCCTCGATGTCGGTGTCCAGGCGGTCGCCGACCACCAGCGGCCGCCTGGCGCCCGTCCGCAGCACGGTCTCCCGGTGCATCGGCGGCAGCGGCTTGCCCGCGACCTCGGGCTCGACGCCGGTCGCGGTCCGGACGGCCGCGACCAACGTGCCGTTGCCGGGTGCGATGCCGCGCGCGGTCGGCACCGTCAGGTCGGTGTTGGAGGCGACCCAGGGCAGCCCCTCCGCCACCGCGTACGAGGCCTCGGCCAGCTGCTGCCACCCCACCGAGGGGTCGTAGCCCTGGACGACCGCCAGCGGCTCCTCGTCCAGCGAGCGGACGGCGACCAGCCCGTGCTCGGCCAGCGCCTCGACCAGCCCGGCACCGCCCACCACCAGCACCTTCGCCCCGGCCGGCACCTTGTCGGCGATCAGCCGGGCGGCGGCCTGCGCCGAGTTGATCACGTCGGTGGCCTCGGCCGGCGCGCCCAGCTCGGTCAGGTGCTCCGCCACCACCCGCGGCGGCCGGGACGCGTTGTTGGTCACGTACGCCAGGCGCATCCCGGCCCCCCGCGCGGCCGCCAGCGAGTCCACCGCGTGGTCCACGGCGTGCGGGCCCGCGTAGACCACCCCGTCCAGGTCGAGCAGCGCGACGTCGTACGCCTCGGTCAACGCGCGGTCACTGCCCCCGGGTGCGGTCCGTGCGGTACCGGCTGCCGTGTCGGTCATGCGTGCTCTCCCTGTTGTCCGTCTGATCGTCCGCCCGGTGCGCCCGGGTCCCCGGCCGCACCGCCTGCCGGCGCCGTCCCGCGCCTGCGGCCGGCTACTCCTCCGGCGGCGCCAGGTACCCGGGCGCACCCGGCTGCAGCGGCCCGTACGCCCCGGCCCTGGCCGCCAGCGTGGCCCGGGACTGCCGGAGCGCCGCGCGGTAGTGCGCGTTGTCCGGCCGCATCGCGACGGCCAGCGCCAGGTGCTCGACGGAACCCTCGAAGTCACCCAGCCGGGCCGCGGCGACGCCCCAGCCGAACTGAGCGTAGTCGTCGGAGGGATCGGCCAGCGCCACCGTCCGGAAGTTCTCCAGCGCCGCCCGGTAGGAGCCCGCGTCGAACTCCGCCCTGGCCAGCGCCTCGCGGATGCTCAGCGAGTGCGGCTCGCTCTGCGCGGCCCGCGCCAGCAGCTGGACGGCCGCCGCCGGGTGCCGTTCCTCCAGCAGCCGCACGCCCCGCCGGAACCAGTCGTACACGTCGCCGCCGGGCTCCCCGCTCGTCGGCACCTCGACCGGTCCGTCCGATCCCTCACCGGTCGGCCGCTCCTGCCCACCACTCATGCCGTACCTCGTTCCCGGAGCTCCGGCTCGATCCGGCAGAGCGGCACCGAGCGCTTTTGATCACCCAACACCCATACCCCGACTAACATGCCCCCAATGAGTGCACCCAGTGCCGAAAGCGGCGCCGACCCCGCGTCCGGCGGCCCCGGGGACCCCGGGCACGTCGCCACCGCAGGCCTCTCCCTGTTCCCCTTCCGCGGTCTGCGGTACGTCCCCGACCGGGTGGGCACGCTGGCCGCGGTCACCTCGCCGCCCTACGACGTCGTCGACCCCAACCGGCGGCTCGACCTGGAGACCGGCGACCCCCACAACATCGTCCGGCTGATCCTCCCCAGGCCCGAGCCCGACGACAGCGGCGACCGCCCGGACCGCGACACCCGCTACCGGCACGCCGCCCGGCTGCTCGCCCAGTGGCAGCGCGAGGGCATCCTCGCCGCGGACCCGTTCCCCGCCCTGTACGTCTACGAGCAGCGCACCCACGAACCGGGCGCCCCCGGCGGCGGTGTGCTGCAACGCGGACTGATCGGCGCCCTCGCCGTCAGCGGCCGCGAGGGCGGCGTGGTCCTCCCCCACGAGGACGTGATGCCCCGGCCGGTCGCCGACCGGGTCGGCCTGATGCGCACCACCAAGGCCAACCTCGAACCGCTGCTGCTCACCTACCGCGGCAACGGCGGCGCCGCCGAGGTCGTCGAACGGGCCGTCGGGGGCGAGCCCCTGCTGTCCACCACCACCTCGGACGGCACCGACCACCGCCTGTGGGCCGTCACCTCCCCGACCGACCTGGCCGCCGTCACCCGCGACCTGAGCACCTGCCGCGCCCTGATCGCGGACGGCCACCACCGGTGGGAGATGTACCTGCGCCTCCAGCGCGAGCACCGCCACCTGCCCCGCAGCCCCTGGGACCGCGGCCTCGTCCTGCTCGTCGACACCGCCCGCTACCCCCTCCAGGTCCGGGCCATCCACCGGGTGCTGTACCGCCTGCCGGTCTCCGAGGCGCTCGCCGCACTCGCCGAGCACTGGCAGGTCAAGGAGGTGCCCGGACCGCTGGACAACGCCCTGGAGGCCCTCGCCGAGGCCAAGCGGCACGGCGGCAACGCCTTCCTGCTGACCGGCGGCACCGGCGCCTTCTGGCTCGCCGGCGACCCGGACGAGGCCCTGCTGGCCGCCACCGTCCGGACCGACCGCCCGGAGGAGTGGCGCCACCTCGACGCCACCGTACTGCACGCCACCCTGCTGGACCACACCTGGCAGATCCCCGACGGCCCCGACGACATCGGCTACCTGCACTCCGCCGAGGGCGCCGAGCGCGAGGCGGCCCGCTCCGGCGGCACCGCCGTGCTGCTCCACCCGGTGGCCGAACGCGTGGTCCGCCGGCTCGCCGAGCAGGGCGTCACCATGCCGCGCAAGTCGACGTCGTTCGGCCCCAAGCCGGCCACCGGCCTGGTGCTGCGCAGCCTGGAACTGGGCTGAGGAACGCCGAAGGCCCCACCGCGGGGTTCGCGGTGGGGCCTTCGGCGTTCGTTGCTAGCGGCGGTCGCCGTCCTCGGCACGCGCGGGGCGGGCCGGGTCGTCGTCCTCGACGTCGTCCTCGTCGATTTCGAGGTCGTCCTCGTCGTAGTACTCCTCGACGTCCTCGTCGCTCTCGTAGATCACGCGGTCGTCGCCGACCTCGTCCGGAGCGATCGCCTTCGGCTTCGCCGCCGGCTCGCCGGCCTGCTCCTCCTCGGCCAGCTCCGGGTCGAGGGTGTCGACGAACTCCAGGCCGTCGATCTCCGCGAGCCGCTCGGACGCGTTGGTGACACCGTCGGTGTCCGCCTCGGCGGCCTTGGCGAACCAGTCACGGCCCTCGTCGGCACGGCCGGCCGCGATCAGCGCCTCGGCGTAGGCGTACCGCAGGCGGGCGGTCCACGGCTGCACGGTGTTGGAGGCCAGCTCGGGGCTCTGCAGCGTCACGACGGCCGCGTCGAACTGCTCCAGGTCGCTGCGGGCACCCGCCGCCACCAGGCGCATCTCGACCTGACCGGCCTTGTCCAGCTGCTTCACCTCGGGCTCGCCGGCCATCGCCAGGGCCCGCTCCGGACGGCCGAGACCGCGCTCGCAGTCCGCCATCACCGGCCACAGGTCGGCCCGACCGGTCATCCGGCGCGCGGCACGGAACTCGGTCAGCGCCTCGGCGTACCGCTGCGTCATGTACGAGGCGAAGCCCGCCGCCTCACGGACCGACGCGACCCGCGACGCCAGCCGCAGCGCGACCCGCGAGTAGTTGTAGGCCTCCTCCGGCTCGGTGTCGAGCAGGCGGGCGACCATCACCAGGTTGCGGGCGACATCGTCCGCGAGGGTCTTCGGCAGGCTCTTCAGGTCCTGGCGCACATCCGCGTCGATCTCGAAGCCGGTGACGTCCTCCGGGATCGGCAGCCGCTTGACGGGCTCGTAGTTGCCCCGGCGCTCCTCGTACCCACCGTCGCGGCGGTCGTCACGGCGCCCCTCGTAGCGGCCGCCCCGGTCGCCACCGCGGTCACGGTCGCCGTAGGACGGACGGCCGCCCCGGTCGTCGCGACGCGGACGGTCGCCGTAGGACGGGCGGCCACCACGGTCGCCACCGCCCTGGTACCCGCCACCGGAGGGGCGGTCGCCGTACGACGGGCGGCTGCCGCGGTCGCGGTCGCCGTAGGACGGACGGTCACCCCGGTCGTCACGACGCGGACGGTCGTCACGGTTGAACCCACCACCCGAGGACGGACGGTCGTCACGACGCGGACGGTCACCGTACGACGGGCGGCCACCACGGTCACGGTCGCCGTAGGACGGACGGTCACCCCGGTCGTCACGACGCGGACGGTCGTCACGGTTGAACCCACCACCCGAGGACGGACGGTCGTCACGACG
>NZ_JBIURH010000043.1:0-1324 GCF_044740765.1 Kitasatospora sp. NPDC088346 | reverse complement strand
CGGACGGTCACCGTAGGACGGACGGCCACCACGGTCGCCACCGCCCTGGTACCCGCCACCGGAGGGGCGGTCACCGTACGACGGACGGCTGCCACGGTCACGGTCGCCGTACGACGGGCGGCTGCCGCGGTCACGGTCGCCGTAGGACGGACGGTCACCCCGGTCGTCACGACGCGGACGGTCGTCACGGTTGAACCCACCACCCGAGGACGGACGGTCGCCGTACGACGGACGGCTGCCACGGTCACGGTCACCGTACGACGGGCGGCCACCACGGTCGCCACCGCCCTGGTACCCGCCACCGGAGGGGCGGTCACCGTACGACGGGCGGCTGCCACGGTCACGGTCACCGTAGGAGGGCCGGTCGCCCCGGTCGTCACGACGCGGACGGTCGTCACGGTTGAAGCCACCACCCGAGGACGGACGGTCGTCACGGCGGAAGTCACCACGCGGACGGTCGTCGCGGTTGAAGCCGCCACCCGAGGACGGACGGTCGTCGCGACGCGGACGGTCACCGTACGACGGGCGGCCACCACGGTCGCCACCGCCCTGATACCCACCACCGGACGGACGGTCACCATACGACGGACGGCTGCCACGGTCGCGGTCACCGTACGAGGGACGGTCACCCCGGTCGTCACGACGCGGACGGTCATCCCGGTTGAACCCACCACCCGAGGACGGACGGTCGCCGTAGGAGGGACGCCCACCACGGTCACGGTCACCGTAGGACGGACGGCCACCACGGTCGCCACCGCCCTGGTACCCACCACCGGACGGACGGTCGCCGTACGACGGACGGCTGCCACGGTCACGGTCACCGTACGAGGGACGGTCACCCCGGTCATCGCGACGCGGACGGTCATCCCGGCGGTAGCCGCCCGCGCCACGGTCATCCCGACGCGGGCCGCGGTCGTAGGACGAGCCTCCACCCGAACGGGGCTCGTAACCGCGGCCCTCGTCCGATCGGCGCTCGGGACGGTCCTGGGGCGGGTTCGACATCCTGGTGACTCCTGTCTGCTGCTTCGACCTCTGGCGCCGCTGCCGTTCCGGGCACCAGCGTCATCGCATCCTGGTGCCGGCCCCCTGGCCGCACACCACCTCTATTGTCCGGCATCCGGTCCGGGCCCGCGTGCGGGCCGACGCCGGTGCCGTCCGGCGTACTTCACGAGCTGTCAAAGAAAAAAGGCCGTGGCCCCAGCGATTCGCTGGGGCCACGGCCTTTGAATAATTGTTCGGCGGCGTCCTACTCTCCCACAGGGTCCCCCCTGCAGTACCATCGGCGCTTTGAGGCTTAGCTTCCGGGTTCGGAATGTAACCGGGC
>NZ_JBIURH010000042.1:0-65514 GCF_044740765.1 Kitasatospora sp. NPDC088346 | reverse complement strand
CTGGCACCTCACCCCCGCCAGCGCATAACCAGAAGGGGCCGCCCGGCCCGCAGCCAGACAGCCCCTCAGCAAGATCTTCACGAGCCTTCTAGGGCTGGTGCGGGGGGTCGTCCGGCTCCTCCGCCAGGAGTTCCAGCACCGGGAGGGCGGTGAGCAGCGCGGTCCGCTGGTCCTCGGTGAGCCGACCCACCCGGTCCGCGAGGAGCTGGGAGCGTTCGAGCCGGATCCGCCCGATGGTCTCCCGCCCGTGGGCGGTCAGGCTGATCAACGCCGAGCGGCGGTCCTGCGGGTCCGGCTCCTTGGCGATCAGGCCGTCCGCGTGGAGCGGCGCGAGGGTGCGGATCATCGAGGGCGCCGCCACCCGCTCGCGGGCCGCCAGGTCGACCAGCCGGATCGGCGCGTGCGCCTCGATCCGGGCCAGCGCCGAGAGCTGGGCGAAGGTGAGGTCGAGCCGGCTCGACGCCTGCACCATCTGCCGGTGCAGGCGCGAGACGGCGAGTCGGAGCCGGGCCAGCTCGGCCGCGGCCTGGGTGGGGTCGGTCGCCATGGGCCGGACGTACTCCTCGGGGTCCTCAGCCGCGCCGGGTGGTGCCCGCCGCATCCTGAGCCGGGTCGCTCGGATCCCTCACCGTACCGTCCGGCGCTGCGGAGTTCGCCCCCTCGGCGCCGTCCGTGGCTTCCCCGGCGGCCGCTCCGGCGGCCTCCCCGATCGGCTCGGACGGCTGCGGGCGGCGGGCCCTGAGCAGGGAGGCGAGGGCGCCGAGCAGGGAGAGCGCGATGGCGAACCAGAACACCACCACCAGGCCGTCGTGGAAGGGGCCGGCGATCAGCCGGGGAAAGAACTCCCGGCCGGTCAGGGTCTGCGCGTTGCCCGCCGGCAGGGATCCGAGCAGGTCGGGGCCGAGCAGTTCGCGGACCGGGTTGTAGCCGAGGAAGGCCGCGAACAGCGTGCCCACCGGCGGCAGGGCGGCGATCGACCGGGCCGCCGGGGCCGGGACCCCCTGGGCGGTCAGACCGCTGTCGAGCCCGTGGGGCAGGGAGCCGGAGAGGCCGGCCACCATCAGGGAGAAGAAGATCCCGATCGAGAGCACCATGCCGGCGTTCTGGAAGGTGGCCCGCATGCCGGAGGCGGCACCGCGGTCGGCGGCCGGGACGCTGGACATGATCAGCGAGGTGTTCGGGGCCGCGAACAGGCCGCCACCCAGCCCGTTGAGGAAGATCAGGAACGCGAACCAGCCATAGCCGAAGTCGGTCGGCAGGAGCAGCAACCCGCCGAACGACACCGCCATCACGGCCAGGCCGACCGCCGCGAACAGCCGTGCGCCGTACTTGTCCGAGAGGTGTCCGGCGGCCGGGCCGGCGACCAGGAAGCCGATGGTCAGCATGAACTGCAGGCCGCCTCGGGCGATCGAACCGAGCAGGGCGGCGGCGTTGCCGCTGGTGAAGGTGGTGTCGCGGAACAGCCGGAGCGGGAACATCGGTTCGGCGACCCGCCGCTCGATCAGGCAGAACGCCGTCAGCACCGCCGCACCGCCGACCAGGCCCGCCAGCACCCAGGGGTTGGTCCAGCCCATGGTGTGCCCGCCGTACGGCTGGATGCCGTAGGTGATGCCGGCCAGCAGGGCGGTCAGGCCGACGGCGAAGGTGAGGTTGCCCCACCAGTCGATCCCGGCCGGGCGGCGGACGCCCGTGTCGCGCAGCGACCGGTAGGCCCAGACGGTACCCAGCAGGCCGATCGGGACGTTCACCCAGAAGATGGAGCGCCAGCTCCACTCCGCGAGCACGCCGCCGAGGACCAGGCCGATGAAGGAGCCCGCGATGGCGGCGACGATGTTGACCCCGAGCGCCGTCCCGCGCTGGCGGGCGGGGAAGGCGTCGGTGATGATCGCCGCGGAGTTGGCCATCAGCATCGAGCCGCCGACCGCCTGGGCGACCCGCCACCCGATCAGCCAGAGCGCTCCGCCACCGCCGGACATCGGGTCCAGCGCGAGGATCACCGAGGTGACCGTGAAGAGCAGGAATCCGGCGTTGTAGATCCGCACCCGGCCGTAGATGTCGCCGAGCCGGCCGAGCGTGACCACCAGGACGGCCGTGACCAGCAGGTAACCCATGAGCATCCAGAGCAGGTAGCTCACGTTGCCCGGCTCCAGCGGGTTGAGGTCGATGCCGTTGAAGATCGCCGGGAGCGAGATCAGCACGATCGAGCTGTTGATCGTCGCCACCAGCGTCCCCAGCGTGGTGTTCGACAGGGCCACCCACTTGTAGCGCGGGTTGTGTTGCCCGTCCTGCGGGCGCGCCCGCGCCACCGACCGCATACCGGCTCCTCTGGTCGTCAGAGGTAGTTAGTTGTTCTTAGCTAACTATCTGCCCGCGGGGTCTCCCCCGGCAAGGGCCGGTGCGGCCGGGTCGGGTCGCGCCGGTGGGGGGCGGGCCGGCAGGGGGTCGGGCGGGGCCGGGCCGGTGCGGTAGGGGTCGGGCCGACCGGGATCAGCTCGGATCGCCGGCCCGGGTCGCCGGCTCGGGCGGGTCGTCAGCTCGGGTCGTCAGCTCGGGTCGGTTCGGCGGCGGTAGCAGAGCTCGGGACGGCCGACCTGCCCGTACTGCGGCTCGCGGACGGCCGCACCGGTCTCGACCAGGTGCTCCAGGTACCGGCGGGCGGTGATCCGGGAGACGCCGGCGGCGGCGCCGGCGGCCGCGGCCGAGATACCGGCGGACGCCTCGCGCAGGACGACCTCGACGGCCTCCAGGGTCGGGGCGCTGAGCCCCTTGGGGAGGGCCGCCCGCTCGGGGGTGCGCAGCAGCGCGAGCGCCTGGTCGACCTCCTCCTGACCGGTCGCCTCGCCGCTGCGGCCGAGCGTCCGGCGGTACCGGGCGTAGCTGTCGAGGCGGTCGGTGAGCGCGGCCGCGCCGAACGGCTTGAGCAGGTACTGCACGACCCCGACCGACACCGCCTGCCGGACCATCGTCAGGTCGCGTGCCGAGGTGACGGCGATGACGTCCGCGGCATGGCCCGCCGACCGCAGCATGCGGAACAGCCGCAGGCCGTGGCCGTCCGGGAGGTAGAGGTCGAGCAGGACGAGGTCGACGGGCGTGCCCTCGGCCCGGGCGCGGTCGAGCGCGCGCAGGGCGTCGGCGCAGGTGTGGACGGTGGCCTCGACCCGGAAGCCGGGGGTGCGCCGGACGTAGAGCGAGTGGGCGGCGGCGGCCACCGGGTCGTCCTCCACCACCAGTACGGCGATCACCGGAGCGCCACCCGCGTCGAACCGTCCTGACCGGCTGCCGGAGCGGCTGCCTGGTCGACTGCCGGGCCTGGGGCCCGGTCGGGCGCGTGGCCGGGCGCGTGGTCGGGCGCGTGGCGCGGCGTTCTCGCCGCGGGCCCCCCGTCGCGGTCGACCCGTGGCGTCGGCCGTCGCAGCGGCAGCCGTACGGTGAGCACGGCGCCGCGCTCGCGGCCCAGTTCGACGGTGCCACCGTTGCGCCGGGCGGTCTGGGCGACGAGCGCGAGGCCGAGCCCGCGACCGTGCTGCTTGGTGGTCCACCCGCGCCGGAACACCTCCTCGGCTGCCTGCGGGTCGATGCCCGCGCCGGTGTCGGCGACCCGGATCAGCAGTTCGCTGCCGTCCGCCCGGGCGGTGACGGTGACGATGACCTCGGGCGGCCCGTCGTGGTGCGCGGCGTTCTCGATGGCGGCGTCCACGGCGTTGTCGACCAGGTTGCCCAGCAGGGTGACCAGGTCGCGCGACGTCAGCTCGGCCGGGAGCACCCCGTCGTCGATCCGACTGTCCTGGGTGAGGACGAGTTCCACGCCGCGTTCGGCGGCCTGGGCGGCCTTGCCGAGCAACAGGGCGGCCAGCACCGGTTCACCGACGGCCTCGACCACCCGGTCGGTGAGCTGCTGGGCGAGGGCGAGTTCGGCGGTCGCGAACTCCACCGCCTCGCGATGACGGCCGAGTTCGATCAGCGAGACGACGGCGTGCAGCCGGTTCGCGGCCTCGTGCGCCTGGGCGCCGAGCGCCTCGGCGAAGCCGCGTACCGAGTCCAACTCACCGGTGAGCCCCTGGAGTTCGGTGTGGTCGCGGAGGGTCACCACGGTGCCGAGGCCCGGGCCGATGGTGGAGGTGTTGAGCAGTACGACCCGCTCGGCGGTGAGGTGCACCTCGTCGCGCACCGCGGAGGGCGACCGCAACGCGCCGGCGAGGGAGTCGGGCAGCCCCAGATCGTCCACCGCGACGCCCGTCAACTCGCCGGACAAGCCGAGCAGTTCACGGGCCGCGTCGTTGCAGAGCAGCACCCGGTGGCAGCCGTCCAACAGGACCAGGCCCTCGCGCACCGAGTGCAGCGTCGCCTGGTGGTAGTCGTAGAGGTGACTGAGCTCGGCCGCACCCATGCCGTGGGTGTGCCGGCGCAGCCGGGCGCCGACGAGGTAGGTGCCCACGCCGCCGAGCGCCAGCGCCGCCACGGCGACGCCCGCCAGGGCGAGGATCGGTCCGCGGAGCTGGTCGCTGATCGCCTCGACCGTGATCCCCGCGCTGACCAGCGCCACCACCCGCCGGTGCTCGTCGAAGACCGGCGCGACCACCCGGACCGACGGACCGAGCGTGCCGGTGTACGTCTCCGGGAAGACCTCCCCGGCCAGTGCGCGGTCGATGTGGCCGAGGAAGGGCCGGCCGATCTGCGCGGGATCACGGTGGGTCCAGCGGATGCCGTCGGTGTCCATCACGGTGACGAAGTCCACGCCGGTGTCCTGGCGGACGCGTTCGGCGTACGGCTGGAGGACCGCCGAGGGATCAGGCCCGGCGGCGGCCTCGCGGACGGTCGGGGCGTCGGCGACCGCCACGGCCGCGGCGCGCACCTGCCGCAGCGCCGCACCCTCGGCCCGGTCGGCCGTGAACAGGTACGCGAGCACGGCCCCGCCCGCCACCACGGCGGCCACGATGACGATCTGCACCGCGAACAGCCGGCCCGCCAGGCTGTGCAGCCGGCCGCGCGGCGGAGGGTTCGGGTGCGGGGTCATGCCGGACAGTCTGCCCTGCTCGGCGGCGGGGGCAAGGGGTCCGGCCGCATGAACTCTATGAACGCAAACGTGACGGTCGTCACTCCGGAGCCCATAGTCGGATCGGCCCACCACCCGGGCCGCCACCGGCTGGATCCTCACGGCGCGGACGACCTCGCCGCGCGAAGGGCACTGTGCGCATCGCACGCGTGGATGCACCACGCGGATGTCAGCACGTGCGTCCCGCCGCGTGACCCCGATCAGGAACACCCCCACAGGAAACACCGCCGCAGGGCGTCCGGCAAAGGAGCCGCAGGATGACGACGACCACGGGAACCGTACGGACCAGACGGTCCGACCGCACCCACTACCTCTACCTGGCGGTGATCGCGGCCGTCCTCGGCGGCATCACGCTCGGGCTCCTCGCACCGGACTTCGCCGTGGAGCTGAAGCCGGTCGGCACGGGCTTCGTCAACCTGATCAAGATGATGATCAGCCCGGTGATCTTCTGCACCATCGTGCTCGGCGTCGGCTCGGTCACCAAGGCCGCCAAGGTCGGCCGGGTCGGCGGCCTGGCGCTCGGCTACTTCCTGCTGATGTCGACCGCGGCGCTCGGCATCGGTCTGGTGGTCGGCAACCTGATCGACCCGGGCTCCGGCCTGCACCTCACCGCCGCCCTCGCCAAGTCCGGCCACGCGCAGGCCGCGACGGGCGCCGCCACCGGCACCGCGGACTTCCTCCTCGGCACCATTCCGACCACCATGTTCTCGGCCCTCACCGAGGGCAAGGTGCTGCAGACCCTGCTGGTCGCACTGCTGGCCGGCTTCGCCCTGCAAGCGATGGGCCCGGTCGGGGCCCCCGTCCTGCGCGGGGTCGAGCACCTGCAGCGGCTGGTGTTCCGCATCATGGCGATGATCATGTGGCTGGCGCCGGTCGGCGCGTTCGGCGCGATGGCCGCGGTGGTGGGAGCGACCGGCACGGCCGCACTCAAGAGCCTCGCCATGATCATGATCGGGTTCTACACCACCTGCGCGATCTTCGTGGTGGTGGTGCTGGGCCTGCTGCTGCGCCTGGTCGCCGGGGTCAACATCTTCGCCCTGCTGCGCTACCTGGGCCGCGAGTTCCTGCTGATCCTCTCCACCTCCTCGTCCGAGAGCGCCCTGCCGCGACTGATCGCCAAGATGGAGCACGTCGGCGTCAGCCGCCCGGTCGTCGGCATCACCGTCCCGACCGGCTACAGCTTCAACCTCGACGGCACCGCGATCTACCTCACGATGGCGTCGATCTTCATCTCCGAGGCCCTCGACAAGCCGATGTCGCTGGGGCAGCAGCTCTCCCTGCTGGTCTTCATGGTGATCGCCAGCAAGGGCGCGGCCGGCGTCACCGGCGCCGGCCTGGCCACCCTGGCCGGCGGCCTCCAGTCGCACCGGCCGGAGCTGGTGGACGGCGTCGGGCTGATCGTCGGCATCGACCGCTTCATGTCGGAGGCCCGCGCGCTCACCAACTTCGCGGGCAACGCGGTGGCCACCGTGCTGATCGGGCACTGGACGCGGGAGCTCGACCACGAGCGGCTGCGCGAGGTGCTGGCGGGGCGGATCCCGTTCGACGAGGCCACGCTGATCGACACCGGCCACGGCACGCACGGCGGCGACGCCGCCGCCGGCGTGGACGGCGGTTCGGGGGCCGAGGCCGGGGCCGGCGTGGGTGCCGACGGCGGTGCTGGCCACGGGCGAGACGTCCCCGCGCCGGCCGCGGCGCCCTCCTCGGAGAAGACCTCGGCCTGAACCGGCCGGCGTGGGCCTCGAGGCCCCGCCCGGCCCCACCCGACTCCCGGAGCCCCCCGCCCGCCGGCGCGGGGCTCCGGGGCTCCATGCCTCCGTGGACCGGCGGACCGGCGGGTCTGCGGCTCACGGCTCCGGGCTCCGGACCCCTTGGCACCGAACATCGGACACCGACCCCCGAACGCCCAACTCCCTTGAGACGGACGCCACCTGTGCCGGATGTCACAACGGTGGCGCCTGGACCGGTCGCCACCCCCGCCCACCAGCGGATTTGGGTGGGTGTACGACCTAGTTGATCTCGCCGCGACCGGGAACCGGGCTTGCGTTGCCACCGCCGCGTCCCGCAGAGTCCACGACTGAACGGACCGGCTTCTCCCCAACGAAGCCCGGTCCGGTCGTGTCCGAGGGGGGAAACGAAAGGCTCCCCCACAGCATGCCCAGACACTCCAAGCACCGCCGCCCCGCGCGGGTGACCCGTCGACAGTTGGTCGCCCTCGGCCTCGCAGTCGCCGCGGTCGGCGCCGGCAGCGCCGCGTGGGCTGCCCCGGCCCGCAACGCGGAGCCGGTGGTCGTCGACTCGCTCACCATCACGCCGGCCGCGCCGGGCAGCACCGCCCAGGTCACCGCCACCGCCAAGCTGCACTCGGCCAAGAGCGTCCCGGTCCAGTCGCTGACCATCGCCGTCCGCGACGCCAAGGGCGCCAACTTCGACTTCCGCGGCGCCGTCGCGACCACCCTCTCGGGTACCCAGCAGACCTTCCAGCCCGAGGCCCGGACCTTCCCGGCTGGGAACTACCAGTACTTCGTGGCGTACAAGGCCAACAACGCCTGGCACAACCTCACGCCGACCCGCACCTTCACGTCCACCGGGACGACGGTCACCCCGGCGCCCACGCCGACCCCGCAGCCGAGCGCGACGGCCACCACCGCGCCGAAGCCGACCGCGGCGCCGAGCCCGTCCCCGACGAACACCCCGACCGCGACCCCGACGGTCAAGCCCACCCCCACCCCGACTCCCACCCCGACGCCGACGCCGTCGCCCACCGTGACGTCCAGCCCGTTCGCGACGCCGACCCCGACCCCGACGCCGACGGTCAAGCCGACGCCGACGCCGACCCCGTCGCCGACCCCGTCGGCGACCGCCACCCCGAGCCCGACGGCTTCCCCCAGCACCTCGGGCGGGCCGGCCGGCATCCCGGGCAGCTGGCACTCGGTATTCGCGGACGAGTTCAACGGTTCGGCCGTGGACTCCACCAAGTGGACCTCCAACTGGCTCGGCTGCCCCACCTGCACCACGCCCCCGGTGAACAGCTCCGAGGCGGCCGCGTACGCGCCGTCCCAGGCCACCGTGAACGGCGGCAGCCTGCACCTGACCGCCACCGCGCAGTCCACCACCGTGAACGGGAAGACCTACCCGTACCGCTCGGGCATGGTCCAGAGCAACGGCAAGGCGCAGTTCACCTACGGCGCCTTCGAGTCCCGGATCTACCTGCCGGCGTCCGGCTCGCAGATCGCCAACTGGCCCGCGTTCTGGACGGACGGTCAGAACTGGCCCACCGACGGTGAGATGGACGTCATGGAGGGCCTGGGCGGCAAGGCCTGCTACCACTTCCACTCGCCCTCCGGCGGCCCGGGCTCCTGCGCCCCCGGCACCTTCACCGGCTGGCACACCTACGGCGCCGAGTGGGCGCCGGGCTCCGTCACCTACTACTACGACGGCGTGAAGGTCGGCCAGATCACCACCGGCATCACCTCCACCCCGCAGTACCTGATCCTGAACAACGCGGTCGAGAGCAGCAGCGCGAGCAACACCCTCGCCCCCGCCGACATGCAGGTCGACTACGTCCGGGTCTGGCAGCACTGACCCTGACAGCGACCCCGCCGTCCCACCGGGCCGGCCCACCCCTCCGTCTGCCAGACGGCGCGGCGGGCCGGCCCCCGGCGTTCCAGGCCGGCGGGCGGGCGGGCGGGCGGGCGGGCGTTCCGGCCGGCCGGCATCGCTGGGACAGCGGGCGCCGGTAGGGCGCGGATGGCAGGAAACGTGGGAAGGACGACCTTGCTGCCGTCTCGTCCGCGCTGCCACGCTTGAGCCATGCCCAACCGGAACGTCCTCATCGTGTTCTTCGACGAGGTCCAGAGCCTCGACATCAGCGGTCCGCTCGAAGTGCTCAGCGCCGCCGGGAGCGGGGACCCCGGGGGCGGGATCCCCGCCGCGTACCGGATCCGCACCGCCAGCCCGGGCGGCCGGCCCGTCCGCACCTCCAGCGGGCTCACCCTGGTACCCGACGAGGACCTTGACCTGGCCGCGCCCCCGCACACCCTGCTGGTGCCGGGCGGACGCGGCACCCGGGGGCCCGCCGCACCGGAGCTGGTCGGGCGGATCGCCGAACTGGCCGCCGGCGCCGAGCGCGTGGTGTCGGTCTGCACGGGGGCCTTCCTCCTGGCGGAGGCGGGACTGCTCGACGGCCGTCGAGCCACCACGCACTGGGCGTACTGCGCCACGTTCGCCCGCCGCTTCCCCGCCGTCCGGCTGGACCCCGAACCGATCTTCGTGCGGGACGGCCGCGTCTCCACCTCGGCCGGCGTGACCGCGGGGATCGACCTCGCCCTGGCCCTGGTGGAGGAGGACTTCGGCCGCGGCACGGCGCTCGCCATCGCCCGCCACCTGGTGATGTACCTGCGCCGGCCCGGCGGCCAGTCCCAGTTCAGCATGCAGCTGGCGGGGCAGATCGCCGAACGGGACGCCCTGCGCGAGGTCCAGCGGTGGGTGGCCGAGAACCCGGGCGACGATCTCTCGGTCTCGGCGCTGGCCGAACGAGCCTCGCTCTCACCCCGGCAGTTCGCCCGCGCCTTCGCCGCGGAGGTCGGAGTGCCACCCGGGCGGTACGTGGACGGCGTGCGACTGGAGACGGCCCGGCGGCTGCTGGAAGAGACCGGGTACGGCGTCGAGGAGGTCGGACGGGCCGCCGGCTACGGGTCCACCGAGGCGATGCGGCGGGCTTTCGTCCGCGGGCTGGGCATCCCACCGTCCGAGTACCGGCGGCGCTTCCGGCCACAGACGGCCGCGGGACTCCCGTTGGCAGGCTGAGGCTTGCGCGGGGCCGAGGGTTCGGGACTGGGGGCGCGGGGCCGGGGCTGCGGAGCCGGGGCTGCGACGGATGGCGCGTGAATGTTCACGTGGGCGTGAATGTTCGCAGGTCCGCGACCATTCGCGCGCGGTGGCGCGGTGCGTCCTGGCGCCGACCGTTCACCCGAGAGCCGACCGTTCACCCCTGCCGGACCATTCACTCCAGGCCAACCGATCACGCCAAGGCCGACCGTTCACGCCAGCCCCATCATTCACGCCGAACCGACCATTCACGCCACCGTGAACAATCACGTTGGCGTCACCATCCACCACTCCACGAACGGTTGCGCTCATGCAAATAGCGATCCTCCTCTACGACCGCTTCACCGCCCTGGACGCGGTCGGCCCCTACGAAATCCTCGCCGGGCTGCCCGGCGCCGAGGTGGTCTTCACGGCCGCCCGCACCGGTCCGGTCCGCGCCGACACGGGGTTCCTCTCCCTCGTCGCCGACGCCGCGCTCGACGAGGTCACCGCGCCGGACATCCTGCTCGTCCCGGGTGGCCCGGGCCAGCCCGCCCTGATGACCGACGAGCCCCTGCTCGACTGGATCCGAGGGGTGGACGCCGCCACCACCTGGACCACCTCCGTCTGCAGCGGCTCCCTGGTCCTCGCGGGCGCCGGACTGCTCGCGGGCCGACGGGCCACCTCGCACTGGCTCGCCCTGGACCGCCTCACGGAACACGGCGCGATCCCGTCCACCGACCGGACGGTCATCGACGGC
The DNA here is from genome assembly GCF_044740765.1 of Kitasatospora sp. NPDC088346. Classification (NCBI taxonomy): domain Bacteria; kingdom Bacillati; phylum Actinomycetota; class Actinomycetes; order Kitasatosporales; family Streptomycetaceae; genus Kitasatospora; species Kitasatospora sp. NPDC088346. The sequence continues at coordinate 54,892 of NZ_JBIURH010000042.1, read as the reverse complement.
AAGTACGCCACCGCAGCCGGTGTCTCGGCCGGAATCGACCTCGCGCTCCTGCTCGCCGGCCGGCTCGCGGGGGACGAGGTCGCCCAGGCGATCCAGCTGATGACCGAGTACGCACCCGAGCCCCCGTACGGCGCGGGCAGTCCGGCGACGGCGCCCGCCCACCTGGTCACGGCGATGCGCGCCCGGTCAGCCGAGTTCCTCGGCGCCTGAGCCCTGGGCCGTCCCCCGCAGCCTGGCTCGGCCCACCGGCACAACCGTCCCGGTCGGGCCCCACCGGCACCCCGACGCCGCTCCGCCCCGCAGCCCCGGCCCCGCAAGCCCCGACCCCCGGGCCCGCTCATCCGAAAGGCCCACCGCCCGCCGCTCTCGGCATCCAGCCCCGGGCCGGCCCGGTGTTCGATCCCCACCGGGCCCCACCGGGCCCCACCGGGCCCGTGAGGATGCCCCGCCCGCGACCGGGCACCGCCTCGCGGCCGACCGTCCACCCCCGCCCCGGGCGGCCGGCGTTCCGCACGGTCCCGTTCGGGCTGAGTGACACTGGATGCATGGGCGAGACACAGGGCAGCAGCAGCGGGGACATCTTCACCCCGCCGGTCGTGGTACGCCCGCCCACCCGGGGCACCCGACCGTACCGGCGGGTCGAGATCTACGGGCGGGCGGTCGGCAAGGCCTTCGACGCCGCCGACGTGGCGGAGTTCATCCGCCGCGCGGGCGTCGACGAGCCCGACCTGAGCGACCCCGACCTGGTCGGCTGGCGCGGGGGCGACCAGACCGTGTGGTCCGCCACCGGGCACGGGGCCGAGCACGACGAGCTTCCGGACGGCGGGCTGCCCGACGACGGACAGCCGAGCGGACCGACCCAGGCCGCCGACCCCGCCGAGTCCACGAGGCCCGAAGCAGCGCCCGAGGCGTCCGACGCACCCGACGCACCCGACGCACCGACGAAGCCCGAGGAACCCGTCGGCCCCGCAGAACCCGCGGAACCCGAGGACGAGAGCGCCGCCGCGAGCTGAGCCACCCGGCTCCGAGCCGTCGAGCAGCACCGCCCGCACCCGCCCGCAGCGGACACACCCCACGCCGACGCGCCCGCGCCCCGGCGCACCACCCACGCGCCGCCGCTCCCACGCGCGCGCTCAAGCTCCCGACCGCACGCCACGCCACCCCATCCCGGCGCCGCCCGCACGCCCGGCAGGCCCGCACGCCCGCCCGCCCGCCCGCGCGCACGCCGATCAACCATCCAGGGCAATTCGTTCCCCCCAGGCGCTGATGCTGCCGCGCCTGCGGTGGCCGGGGAGGCGAACCCGGGCGGTAGTGGAGGAAAGCGCCACCACCCCCGCCCGAGGAGCAGCGCATGAGTCGGACCCGCCAGGCAGCCACGTTCACGTCCGCCGCGCTGCTCGTCGTCACGGTGGGCAGCTGCGCGACCGAATGGCGTCCGCTCCCGCCGGAGGCCCCGACGCCGACGGTGACCGCCACCGTGACCGCCACGGCCACGTCGCCGGTCGCCCCCGTGGCCGGACCGGCTCCGGCCGTCGTCGCCCCGGCCGCCACCGGCTCTCCCGACCCCAATGCCTCGGGCGCCGCCTCGGCACCCGCGTCCCCCGGTGCCACCGCCTCCCCCGCCGCCTCGGCGTCGGCCTCGGTTTCCGCGTCGGGTTCGGCCTCGCCCGCCCCCGCGGCGTCCGCGGCGGCCGGCGCCGGTTCGACTGCCGGTTCGGCGGCCGGATCTGGGGCCGCCGTCGCCGTCGCGAGCACCGACCGTCTGGGTCAGGTGCTGGTCGACGGCCAGGGCCGCACGCTCTACGTCTTCGAGGGCGACAGCACCACCATGTCCACCTGCTACGACGCCTGCGCCAGCGCGCTGCCGCCGCTGACCACCAAGAGCTTCCCGGTGGCCGGCCCCGGCGCCGACGACGGGCTGCTGGGCACCAGCCTGCGCGCGGACGGGAGCTACCAGGTGCTCTACAACGGCCGCCCGCTGTACCTGTGCGCCGAGGACACCTCGACCGGCGACGCGTACGGCCAGGAGGTCAACCGGTTCGGTTCCACCTTCTACGCCGCGGACGCCTCGGGGCACTCCGTCAAGGCCTCCGCGGCGCCCGCGGAGGACAGCGCCGGCTGACGCTCCCGACCGACCGGGCCGGAACCGTCCGGAACCGTCCGGAACCGTCCGGAGCTGCCCGGCGACCCCGTCCCAGCCCTCCCGCAGCCGCTCCCCCGGCCCCCGAGGCCGCCCCGAAGCCGCCCCGAAGCCGCCCCGAATCCGTCGCGCATCCGTCCCGACGGCGGTCCCGACGGCGGTCCCGAACCTGCCCCGAACCCGCCCCGCCCCACCCGAATCCGTCCGGATCCACCCGATCCACCGGCAATTCGCACAGGTGATACATCACCAAAACTATCGATCAAGTCATGTATAAATCCTTACCGTCAGGGCCGGTTTTTCGGGCCGGAACCCCTCATGACTATGCAGCGACCGGCGAACCGATACCATCGCCCGACAATTCTCAAATGTTCCTCAAATCTCCAGGCCACCCGGCCCGACCTGCACAGATGCACTTACTGAAGCCATATGTGCAGTACCCGTGAAGCCGACCCCGTGAATGTAACTATTCGGCTTCGCGTCTGTTCTGCGACGGCACGCTCGCCCTAGCCTTGGGCAACTCTCAACCCCTCCACCTGCCATTCACCGAGAGGCTGCCTACCCCCATGGCTTCTGTCGACCAGCTCGCCCCCTCAGCCGCCCCACCGTCCGGTTCGCCGGGTCGCAGCCGTTCGCTGCGACGTGAGGTCGGGCTGATCGGCCTGCTCTGGGCCTCCGTGGGCTCGATCATCGGCTCCGGCTGGCTCTACGGCGCGAAGAACGCCGTCATGGTCGCCGGCCCGGCCGCGCTCGTCTCCTGGGGCATCGGGGCGGTCGCGATCGTCCTGCTCGCCTTCGTGCACGCGGAGCTGGGCGGCATGTTCCCGGTGGCCGGCGGTACCGCCCGCTACCCGCACTACGCCTTCGGCGGCCTGGCGGGCATGTCCTTCGGCTGGTTCTCCTGGCTGCAGGCCGCGACGGTCGCGCCGATCGAGGTCGAGGCCATGATCGGCTACGCCGGTCACTGGGAGTTCGCGAAGAGCTTCCTGAACGACAACGGCACCCTCACGGTCAGCGGCTTCGTCGTCGCCGTCTTCCTGATGGGCGTCTTCGTCGCGGTCAACTTCCTCGGCGTCCGGGTGCTGTCGCACACCAACAGCGCCGCCACCTGGCTGAAGATCTTCGTGCCGCTGCTCGCGATCTTCGCGCTGGCCGTGTCCAACTTCCACGGCGGCAACTTCACCTCGCACGGCTTCGCGCCGTTCGGCACCAAGGGCATCCTGGCCGCGATCAGCACCAGCGGCATCATCTTCGCCCTGCTCGGCTTCGAGCAGGCCATCCAGCTCGCCGGTGAGAGCAAGAACCCCAAGCGCGACATCCCGCGCGCGGTGCTCGGCTCCGTCGCGATCGGCACGATGATCTACGTCCTGCTGCAGGTCGTCTTCATCGCCGCGCTGCCCGCCGCCTCCTTCGCCAACGGCTGGGAGAACCTCGACTTCCCCGGCATCAGCGGCCCGTTCGCCGGTCTCGCCACCACCGTCGGCCTCGGCTGGCTGGCCTGGGTGCTGTACTTCGACGCCATCGTGTCGCCCGGCGGCACCGGCCTGATCTACACCACCTCCACCTCCCGCATCTCCTACGGCCTCAGCAAGAACGGCTACGCCCCGCAGATGTTCGAGCGGGTCGACCGCCGCGGCGTGCCGTGGTTCGGCCTCACCATCTCGTTCCTGACCGGCGTGATCTGCTTCCTGCCCTTCCCGAGCTGGCAGGAGCTGGTCGGCTTCATCACCTCGGCCTCGGTGCTGATGTACGCGGGTGCCCCGCTCGCCTTCGGCGCGCTGCGCCGCCGCCTGCCGAACCGTGAGCGCTCCTACCGCCTGCCCGGCGGCGCGGTCATCGCCCCGCTGTCCTTCGTGGTCGCCAGCCTGATCATCTACTGGACCGGCTGGCACACCCTGGCCCGCCTCGGCATCGCCATCGTGCTCGGCTACGTGCTGCTCGGCAGCTACGCCGCGTACGCCACCAAGAAGGGCCTGCCGAACGCTCCCAAGCTGGACTGGCGCGCCGCCCAGTGGCTGCCCGCCTACCTGCTCGGCCTCGGCGTGATCTCCTGGCAGGGCAGCTTCGGCGACGGCCTGGGTCACCTGCCGATGTGGTGGGACATGCTCGTGGTCGCGGCCTTCGCGATGGCGATCTACTCCTGGGCCACCCGGGTCGCCCTGCCCGCGCACCTGATCGAGCAGATGATCGAGGACGTCGAGGTGGTGGACGAGGGCGGTCACTGACCCCTCACGCCCTCCCGACACGTCCGCGGAGCCCGGCCGGTACCCACCGGCCGGGCTCCGCGCGTGCGGGGGGCGGGTTGTGACCGTTGACAAGGGCGACACCTCGCGGGGATTCTAAGCAAGCGCTTAGTCAACGACCCAGGCGAGGAGCCCATGACCGACGCCCCCGACAGCCCGGACACCTCGGACGCCCCCGACGCCCCCGACGCTCCCGACAGCCCGGACGCCCCCGCCGCCGCGGACCCCCAGGACACCACCGCGGCCCTCCCCGGGCTCGACCTCGCACGGCTGCGCGAGCGGCTCGACCGCGACCTGCCCGGCCTGCTGGACGGGCCGCTGCGGGCCCGGCTGTTCGAGGGCGGCAAGTCCAACCTGACCTACCTGCTGACGGACGGCACCGGTCGCTGGGTGCTGCGCCGGCCGCCGCTGGGCCACGTCCTGGCGACCGCGCACGACATGGCCCGCGAGTTCCGGGTGCTCGGCGCGCTGCACCCCACGGCCGTGCCCGTCCCCGAGCCGCTGCTGCTGATCGAGGACGCGGAGGTGATCGGGGCACCGTGCTACCTGATGCAGTACGCCCCCGGCGCCGTCTTCCGGGACGAGGAGCAGTTCGCGGGCCTCGGCCCCGAGCGGGTGCACGGTCTGGGGCTGCACCTGGTGGACACCCTGGTCGCGCTGCACGCGCTGGATCCGGCGGCCGTCGGGCTCGGTGACTTCGGGCGCCCCGAGGGCTTCCTGGAGCGGCAGCTGGGGCGCTGGGGCAAGCAGCTCGCGGCCTCGCGCAGCCGCGAGGTCGCCGGGATCGACGAGCTCCAGGCGCACCTCGCCGCCACGCTGCCGCCCTCCCCCGCGCCCGCCCTGGTGCACGGCGACTACCGGCTGGACAACGTGCTGGTCGACGGGGACGACCGGATCACCGCCGTACTGGACTGGGAGATGTCCACCGTCGGCGATCCACTGACCGACCTCGGCCTGCTGGTGATGTACGTCGAGCTGGCCCGCCGCTTCGACGGGGTGCTGCCGGGTGCCGTGCTGGCCCCGGGCTTCCCCGCCACCGGGGAGCTGGTCGCCCGCTACGCGGCGGGCTCCGGGCGGGACGTGTCCGCGCTCGGCTGGTACGTCGGTTTCGCGTCGTTCAAGCTCGCCGTCGTCCTGGAGGGCATCCACTACCGCTGGACCAAGGGCGGCACGGTCGGCCCCGGTTTCGACCGGGTCGGCGAACTCGTGCCCGCCTTCGTGGAGTTCGGCCTCGCCGCACTGAAGCTGAAGGAGCACTGACCGTGGACTTCGCCTACGACGACCGCACCGAGGAGCTGCGCGGGCGGCTGCTCGCCTTCATGGACGAGGTCGTGTACCCGGCCGAGCCGGTGCTGACCGCCCAACTCGCCGACCCGGCCCGGGAGGCGTGGACCGTCCCGCCGGTCGTCGCCGAGCTCCAGGCGGCGGCCCGGGCGCGCGGCCTGTGGAACCTCTTCCTCGTGGACCAGCACGGCGGCCCCGGCGGCCCCGGCGCGGGCCTCACCAACCTCCAGTACGCGCCGCTCGCCGAGATCACCGGCCGCTCGCTGCTGCTGGCCCCCGCCGCGCTCAACTGCGCGGCCCCGGACACCGGGAACATGGAGCTGCTGGCCGAGTTCGGCGACGAGGCGCAGCGCAAGCAGTGGCTGGAGCCGCTGCTGGCCGGCGAGATCCGGTCGGCCTTCGCGATGACCGAGCCGGAGGTGGCTTCCTCGGACGCCACCAACATCACCACCCGGATCGAGCGGGACGGGGACGAGTACGTCGTCAACGGCCGCAAGTTCTACATCACCGGTGCGATGAACCCGAACTGCCGGATCCTCATCGTGATGGGCAAGACCGACCCGGGCGCCGACCCGCGCCGCCAGCAGAGCATGATCCTGGTCCCGCGGGACACCCCCGGGGTGACGGTGAAGCGCGGGATGACGGTGTTCGGCTACGCCGACGAGGACCACGGCGGGCACGCCGAGGTGCTGTTCGAGGACGTCCGGGTCCCGGCCGGGAACCTGATCGGCACCGAGGGCTCGGGCTTCGCGATCGCGCAGGCCCGGCTCGGCCCGGGCCGGATCCACCACTGCATGCGGGCGATCGGGGTGGCCGAGCGGGCCCTGGAGCTGATGTGCGACCGGGTGAGCGGGCGGGTCGCGTTCGGCAGGCCACTGGCCGAGCAGGGCGTGGTGCAGGACTGGATCGCGGAGGCCCGGGTCCGGATCGAGCAGGCCAGGCTGCTGGTGCTGAAGACCGCCTGGCTGATGGACACCGTCGGCAACCGGGGCGCGCACACCGAGATCCAGGCCATCAAGATCGCCGTCCCGGCGACGGTGGAGTGGATCCTCGACAAGGCCGTCCAGGCGCACGGCGCCGCCGGGGTCGGCCAGGACACCCCGCTCGCCCAACTCTGGGCGGCGATCCGGACGCTGCGGCTGGCCGACGGCCCGGACGAGGTGCACAAGCGGTCGCTGGCGCGGCGCGAGCTCGCACGCCGGCAGGACGGGAGGGGCTGAGGTGGGGTCCGAACAGTACGACGTGGAGTCGGAACTGCGCGAGCGGGTCAGGAGGTTGCTCGCCGGGCACGATCCCGCCGGCCCCGACCGGACGGCCTTCCTGCGGGCCCGGTTCGACGCCGGGCTGGCCTGGGTGCACTTCCCGCCCGGACTCGGCGGCCTCGGCGCACCGCGCGCCCTGCAGTCCCTGGTGGACGCGGAGTTGGAGGCGGCCGGGGCGCCGGACAACGACCCGCGCCGGATCGGCATCGGGCTGGGCATGGCCGCGCCGACGATCCTGCGCTACGGCACCGAGGAGCAGAAGCGACGCTTCCTCCGCCCGCTGTGGACCGGCGAGGAGGTGTGGTGCCAGCTGTTCAGCGAGCCCGGCGCCGGCTCCGACCTGGCCGCGCTGGCGACCAGGGCCGTGCCCGAGGGGGACGGCTGGCGGGTCGACGGACAGAAGGTGTGGACCTCGACCGCGCACACCGCCCGTTGGGCCATCCTGATCGCCCGGACGGACCCGGACCTGCCCAAGCACCGGGGCATCACCTACTTCGTCTGCGACATGACCGACCCCGGGGTGGAGGTCCGCCCGCTGCGGCAGATCACCGGGGAGGCCGAGTTCAACGAGGTCTTCCTGACCGGGGTCCGGATCCCGGACGCCCACCGCCTCGGCGAGGTCGGGGAGGGCTGGCAGGTCGCCCAGACCACGCTGAACAACGAGCGGGTGGCGATCGGCGGCCAGGCGATGCCCCGCGAGGGCGGCATGGTCGGCGTGGTCGCCACCACCTGGCGCGAGCGGCCGGAGCTGCGCACCCACGAGCTGCACCAGCGGCTGCTGAAGTCCTGGGTGGACGCCGAGGTGGCCAGGCTGGCGGGCGAACGGCTGCGCCAGCAGCTGGCCGTCGGCCAGCCTGGCCCGGAGGGCGCCGCGATGAAGCTGGCGTTCGCCCGGCTCGCCCAGGAGTTGAGCGGTCTGGAGGTCGAACTGCTGGGCGAGGAAGGCCTGGTGTACGACGACTGGACGATGCGGCGGCCGGAGACCGTCGACTTCAACGGCCGCCGGGCCGGGTACCGCTACCTGCGGGCCAAGGGCAACTCCATCGAGGGCGGCACCTCGGAGATCCTGCGCAACATCATCGCCGAACGGGTACTGGGCCTGCCGGCCGAGCCCCGGACCGACAAGGACACCCCCTGGAAGGAGCTGCCGCGATGAGCGCCCCCGATCTGCTCTACTCCGAGATCGAGGAGGACCTGCGCGCCAGCGTGCGGGACCTGCTCGCCGACCGCTGCCCGCCCTCCGCCGTGCTGACCCGCTGCGAGGGCCCGTCCCCGTACGACCCGGCGCTGTGGCGCGGCCTGGCGGTGGAGCTCGGGGTGACCGGGCTGCACGTCCCGGAGCAGTACGGCGGCGCGGGTGCGACGCTGCGGGAGACCGCCGTGGTGCTGGAGGAGCTCGGGCGCCGGGTGGCTCCGGTGCCGTTCCTGGGCAGCGCCGTCCTGGCGACCGGGCTGCTGCTGGCGGCCTGCCCGCAGGACCCGCTGCTCGCGCAGCTTGCGGCGGGTGCCCGGACGGCGACGCTCGCCGTCCCGCTGTCCACCGCGCCGGGGGCGGGTTTCCCCGGCACCGTCCGGGCGGCGGGCGGCGGCCGCCTGAGCGGCCGGGTCACCTCGGTGGCGGACACGTCCGGCGCGGACCTGCTGCTCGTCCCCGCCGAGGGGCCGGCCGGCCCGGCGCTGTACGCGGTGGAGGCGGACGCGGCCGGGCTGGGCGTCGCCCGGCGGACGTCGCTGGACCTGACCCGGCCGCTCGCGGACATCACGCTGGACGAGGTGCCCGGGCGCAGGCTCGCCGAGGGCGGGCCGGCCGTCGCGGCACTGCGGCAGGCGCTGACCACCGGCGCCGGACTGCTGGCCTCGGAGCAGCTCGGCGTGGCCGAGTGGTGCCTGGCGACGACGGTCGAGTACCTGAAGGAACGCCGCCAGTTCGCCCGCCGGCTGGGCTCGTTCCAGGCGCTCAAGCACCGGCTGGCCGATCTGTGGCTGGAGACGGTCGGGGCCCGGGCGGCGGCGCGGTACGCGGCCGCCACCCTGGCGGCCGGCGGTCCGGACGCGGAGGTCGCGGTGGCGGTCGCCCAGGCGCACTGCGGCGCGCTCGCGGTGCGGGCGGCGGAGGAGTGCGTCCAGCTGCACGGCGGGATCGGCATGACCTGGGAGCACCCGGCGCACCTGTACCTCAAGCGGGCCAAGGCGGATCAGCTGGCGCTCGGCACCCCCGGCCACCACCGCGCCACGCTGGCGCGGCTGGTGGACCTGCCGGGTCCGGTGGGCTGACCGTCCGGTGGGCTGACCGCCGGACGGCCGACGGGACGGACGCCGCCGACGGGACGACGAAGGACGACGAAGGACGAAGAAGGGGGCCGCGCCGGCGTACGGCGCGGCCCCCTTCGGTCGGGCTCCCCGGCCGGGCACCTTGCGGCCCGGCCCCTGCGGTCGGGCCCGTGCGGTCAGAGCCCCGGGAGGACGGCGATCCGGCCGGTGCTGGCGCCGGCCGCGACCGCCTGGACGGCCTCGGCGGCGCGGGCGAGCGGCAGGCGCTCGCTGACCAGTGGGCGGACCACGCCCTTGGCGGCGAGCTCGGTGAGCTCCCGGTGGGCCTGCCGGACGGCCTGCGGATCCCGGGTGTTGTAGAGGCCCCAGTGGAGGCCGAGGACGGAGTAGTTCTTGACCAGGGCGTGGTTGAGCGCCGGGGCGGGCACGGTGCCGCTCGCGAAGCCGACCACCAGGATCCGGCCCTCGAAGGCGACGCACTTGGTGGAGGCGGTGTAGGCGTCCCCGCCGACCGGGTCGAAGACGACGTCGGCGCCGCGGCCGCCGGTGGCCTCCTTCACCGCGGCGGCGATGTTCCCGGTGCGGCGGTCGATCACCAGGTCGGCGCCGAGGTCCCGGGCCGCCGCGGCCTTCTCGGGGCCGCCGACCACGCCGATCACGGTGGCCCCGGCGGCCTTGCCGAGCTGGACGGCGGCACTGCCGACGCCGCCCGCCGCCGCGTGGACCAGCAGCGTCTCGCCGGCCGCCAGCCGGGCCCTGCGGTGCAGGCCGAACCAGGCGGTCTGGTAGCCGATGTGCAGGGCGGCGGCCTCGGCGTCGTCCAGGGCCCCGGGGGCGGGGAAGGTCGCGGCGGCGTCCATCAGCGCGTACTCGGCGAAGGCGCCGGCGGGCAGCAGCGGCGTGCCGATCACCCTGCCGCCCGTACCGTCCGCGGTGCCCGGGCCGTCGACCACCTCGCCGCACAGCTCCACGCCGGGCGTGAACGGCAGCGGCGGGCGGACCTGGTAGTGGCCCCGGCACATCAGCGCGTCGGGGAAGTTGACGGCGGCGGCCAGGACCCGGACCAGCACCTGGCCCTCGCCCGGTACCGGCCGGGGCACGTCCGGCCGGAGCCGCATCACCTCGACGGGCTCGCCGAGCGCCCCGACCTGCCAGGCCCTCATCGCACCCGTGGCACCCGTCCCGTTCGCCGCACCCGTCCCGTTCGCCGCGTTCATCGGTGGCCCTCCTCGGTGGCTCCGGACAGTTCCAGTCCGCGCTGCAGCTTGTTCATCCCGGCCAGCCAGCGGTCCGGGGTGGTCGCCCGGGCCGCGTAGTAGTCGGCCACCTCGGTGTGCGGGAGGATCAGGAACTCCTCGGCCGCGACGGCCCGCAGCACCGCGTCGGCGACGGCGGACGGCTCGATCGCGGTCGGTTCGAGCAGCGCCTGCCCGATCTCCCCGGTCGAGTCGAGCATGGCGGTGCGCACGCCCTGCGGGCAGAGCGCGTGCACCTTCAGGCCGCGGTGCCGGTAGGTCGCGGACAGCCACTCGGCGAAGGCCAGCGCGCCGTGCTTGCTGACCGCGTACGGGGCCGAGCCGAGCATGGTGAGCAGGCCGGCGGCCGAGACGGTGGCCAGGAACCGGCCCTCGCCGCGCTCCAGCCAGGCGGGGAGCAACTGTTCGGCGGCCCGGACGTGGGCCATCACGTTCACCTCCCAGGCCTGTGCCCAGGCCTCGGGGCCGGCGTCCGCGCCGCCGGTCGGGGCGACGCCCGCGTTGGCGCAGTAGAGGTCGACGGCGCCCAGCTCGCGGCGGGTGGTGGTGAGCAGCGCGGCGATGCCCTCGGCGGAGGCGGCGTCGCCCGGGACGGCGAGGCCGCCGATCCGGGCGGCGACCTCCTCGGCGCGGGCGGCGTCGAGGTCGTTGACCGCGACCCGGTCGCCGCGGGCGGCGAAGGCGGTGGCGAGCGCCGCGCCGATGCCGCCGCCGGCACCGGTGACAACGACGACCTGCCCGGTCACAGCCCGCCCCCGAGGGTCACGCCGCCGTCGACGACCAGGGTCTGGCCGGTGATCCAGCCGGCGTCGGCGGAGAGCAGGAAGGCGACCGCGCCGGCGACGTCCTCGGGGACACCGAGGCGGCCGAGCGGGTAGGCGCGGATGACCTTCTCCTCCCGGCCCTCGTACAGCGCCTCGGCGAACTTGGTCTTGACGATGGCGGGGGCGACGGCGTTGACCCGGATGTCCGGTCCGAGGTCGGCGGCGAGTTCGACGGTGAGCCGGATCAGGGCGGCCTTGCTGACGCCGTACATGCCGATGCCCTGCGAGGCGCGGATGCCCGCGATGGAGGCGAGGTTGACGACGGCTCCGCCGTGCTCGCCCATCCAGGCGTCGCGGGCGAGGCGGGTCCAGGCGAGCGGTGCCAGCACGTTGACCGCGAAGATCTTGGCGGCGGCGACCGGGTCGGTGTCCAGGACCGGGCCGTAGACGGGGTTGATGCCGGTGTTGTTGACCAGCATGTCCAGCCGGCCGAAGGCCTCCATGGTCCGGGCGACGGCCTCCTCCTGGTGGGCGGTGTCGTCCGCCTTGCCGGCCACCGCGATCGCGTGGTCGGCGCCGCCGAGGTCGCGGACGGCGTCGTCGAGCGGCTCGGCGTTGCGGGCGGTGATGCACACCTTGGCGCCGCGCTGGACGAGTTCGCGGGCGATGCCGAGGCCGATGCCCCGGCTTGCTCCGGTGACCACGGCCACCTGGCCCTTGAGGGAGGAGGTCATCGCCGAACCTTTCGAGAGGGTGACTAAGCGCTTGCTCAGCATCTTGGTGACGGGCCACACTGTCAACAGGCCGAGCCGTCCGGCGTTGATCCATCTGCGAGGATTAGTCCTATGAATGACCGAGCGACCGCCGACCTCTGGCCCGGCGAAGGCACCGAGGCCCCCCGTCGGCTGCTGCTCGCGGCCGTGGACTCGTTCGCCCGGCGCGGCTACCACGCCACCACCACCCGGGACATCGCCACCGCCGCCGGGATGAGCCCCGCCGCGCTCTACATCCACTACCCGTCCAAGGCCGCGCTGCTCGCCGAGATCAGCCGCACCGGCCACCAGGCCACCTTCGACCTGGTCGAGCGCGCCGAGGCCGCCAGCACCGATCCGGTACGGCAGATGCGGCGCCTGGTCGAGGACTTCACCGTCTGGCACGCCCGCGGCCACACGGTCGGCCGAATCGTCAACAACGAGTTGCACGCCCTCCCCGAGGACACCTTCGCCGCCGTGGCGGAGCTGCGGATCCGGATCGAGGAAACGGTTCGCCGCATCATCGAACACGGCGTCGCGGCAGGCGTCTTCGAGGTCTCCGACCCACGGACGGCCGCCCGCGCCGTCACCTCGCTCGGCGTCGACGTCTCCCGCTGGTACACCGAGCGCAGCAGCGAGGCGCCGGAGGAGCTGGGCCGCCGCTACGCCGAGCTGGTGCTGCGGATGCTGGGCGCGACCGGCTGACCCCGGCCCGCCGGCCCCCGCCGTCACCCCTCCCCACCGCCCGCGGGCCGGAGTACGGTGACCCGATGATCACTCGACCCGTCGCCGTCACCCCCGAGATCCTGCTGCGCCCGGTCGCCGGGGACGACTCCGCCGCACTGCTGCGCGCGTACCTGCGCAACCGCGAGCACCTGCGCCGCTGGGACCCGCGCCGGGACGACGAGTTCTTCACCGCAGCCGGCCAACAGGCCCGACTGCGGGAGCAGTTGGAGCAGCGCGAGGCCGGGCGGACGGCACCGTTCGTGCTGGTGCACGGCGAGGAGGTAGTCGGCGCCGTGACGCTGTCCAACCTGGTGCGGGGCCCGCTGCAGAGCGCCGGCCTCGGCTACTGGATCGACCACGGACACGTCGGCCGGGGCCTGGCGAGCGCGGCGGTGACGCTGGTCTGCCGGGCCGCCGACCAGCAGCTCGGGCTGCACCGCCTGGAGGCCGGGGCGGCCACCGACAATCCCGGTTCGCAGCGGGTGCTCACCAAGTGCGGATTCGAACGGATCGGCACCGCGCCGAGGCTGCTGCTGATCGACGGCCAGTGGCGGGACCACGTGCTCTTCCAGAAGATCCTCAACGACCGCCTGCCGGCCTGAGCCGCACCCGACCGGCCGCGCCGCCTTCCCGACACCCCTCACCTTAGGTTAGGCTCACCTAAGAATCGAGGAGGACGGATGCCCCACGCCGAGAACCAGCCGACCCGCGTCGCCGACCGGCCCACCACCCGGCACACCGCACCGACGGCCGCCGAACGAGCCCGCACCATCCTGCAGTTCGCCTCCTCCGTGGTGGTCGACGTGCCGGGCATCGAGCTGGTCAACCGGCCGGGCATCCTCCTGGACGCCCGCTTCGAGTTCCACCGCCCGGTCACGGTGCCGGACGAGCTGCCGGAGGCCATGCACCGGCTGTTCGCGGGCCTGCGGCACTGAGCTCCCGCGGCAGCACCGACCGGGCCGGCCCAGCTCCCCCGGCCGAACTCCCCCGGCCGCGCCCGGCGCCGCGCCCTCAGCCGAGCGGGCTGATGACCGAGAAAAGCCCGCCCTCGGGGTCGCTCAGCCGGGCCACCCGCCCGTACGGGGTGTCGACCGGATCGCCCACCACCTTGCCGCCCAGCTCCACGGCCTGCCGGAGCGCGGCCCCGGTGTCGGCGACCGAGAAGAAGACCTCCCAGTGCGGGCCGAGTCCGGCCTCCGCGCCGCGCAGCGCGGCGATGCTGCGGCCCTCGACCCGCAGCACCACCCGCTCGTGCTCGTAGCGCACCTCGAAGTGCGCCGGGTCCCGGCCGTCCCAGCGGAACACCTCGCCGTAGAACAGCGCGGCCGCGAACGGGTCGGGGGTGCGCAGCTCGATCCAGGACGGCGTGCCGGGCGCGCCCATCCAGGTCTCGTCGGCCGGCTCGCCCTCCCAGATGCCGAAGGCCGCCCCGGCGGAGTCGGAGGCGAGGACGATCCGGCCGGCGTCGAAGGCCAGCGGGCCGACGCCCACCGTGCCGCCGCGCTCGCGGACGCCGTCGGCGGACTGGTCGGCGCTCTCGGTGCCGAAGACGGTCGTCCAGGCGACCGGGACCTGCCAGTCGCCGCCGATGACACCCAGCCCGGCGACCTCCACCCCGTCCACCACGGCCCGCAGGTACGGTCCCCAGCGATCCGGCCCCGGCTCGAAGCTCCAGCCGAGCAGCGGTCCGTAGAACGCCTTCGCAAGGTCGAGGTCCCTGGCCGTGAGACTGACCCAGCACGGCGCACCCGGCACGCAGCGCACCCTGACCGTCTTCTCGTCGACCGTCTTCTCGCCCATCGGATCACCCATTCGGAGCCGTCCCTTCCGGTCCTGCCGACCTCAGCCTAGGTGCTGCCGGGCCGACCGGGCCGGATTGGACCGGTGCGCCCCCGGCCGGGTGACTCCGGCGTGGCCTGCGCCCGGACGGATCGCCGCTCGGCTGTGATGGGCGGTCGGAACACGGGGTAAGGAGCGGGGTATGGACACCTCATACGTCATCCTGGGCGCGAGCCTGGCCGGGGCGAAGGCGGCCGAGGCGCTGCGCGAGGAGGGCTTCGACGGTCCGGTCGTGCTGGTCGGCGACGAGCCCGAACGCCCCTACGAGCGTCCTCCGCTCTCCAAGGGCTACCTCCAGGGCGGCACCGAACGGGAGAAGATCTTCGTCCATCCGGCCGACTGGTACGCCGGGCACGGGGTCGACCTGCGGCTGGGCACCACGGCCACCGCGATCGACCTCGGCGCCCGCACGGTGACGCTCTCGGACGGCAGCCGGATCGGCTGGGCGAAGCTGCTGCTGGCCACCGGTTCGGCACCGCGCCGGATCCCGGTGCCCGGCGGGGACCGGCCGGAGGCGCTGTACCTGCGGCGGGTCGGTGACAGCGAGCGGCTGCGGGCCGCGTTCCGGCCGGGCGCCCGGATCGTCGTCGTCGGGGCGGGCTGGATCGGGCTGGAGGCGGCCGCGGCCGCCCGGGCCGCCGGCTGCGAGGTCACCGTGCTGGAGACGCTGGAACTCCCGCTGCTGCGGGTGCTCGGACGGGAGGTGGCGCAGGTCTTCGCCGACCTGCACGCGGCCCACGGCGTGGACCTGCGCTTCGGCGTCCAGGTCTCCGAACTCACCGCCGAGGGGGTCCGGTTGGGCGACGGCACGCTCGTCCCGGCCGACGCCGTGGTGGTCGGCGTCGGGATCAGCCCGAACACCGCGCTCGCCGAGGCCGCCGGCCTGGAGGTCTCCAACGGCGTCCGCACCGACCAGCACCTGCGCACCTCGCACCCGGACGTCTTCGCGGCCGGCGACGTCGCCAACGCCTTCCACCCGCTGTACGGCAAGCCGATCCGGGTCGAGCACTGGGCCAACGCCCTCAACCAGCCGAAGGTCGCGGCGGCCTCGATGCTGGGCCGGGACGCCGTCTACGACCGGGTGCCGTACTTCTTCACCGACCAGTACGACCTGGGAATGGAGTACACCGGGTACGCCGAGCCGGGCGGCTACGACCGGATGGTGTTCCGGGGCGACGTCGCCGCACGGGAGTTCATCGCGTTCTGGCTGGCCGGCGGGCGTGTGGTGGCCGGGATGAACGTCAACGTCTGGGACGTCACCGACCCGATCCGCGACCTGGTCCGCTCCGGCCGGGAGGTGGACGCGGCCGCCCTGACCGACCCCGGGGTGCCGCTGGAGGAGCTGGCGAAGCCCCTCTGACCGGGACGGCCGGGCGCGGCGCTCACTCCTCGGCCGCCGTGCCCGGCCGGACCTCGATGTGGTCGGCGGCGAGGTCGACCGCCACCCGGTGCTCCATGCCGAGCGCCTCCAGGAACTTCGCCGGGAGCTGGACCCGGCCGGTGCGGTCGAGCATCACGTACTCCCGCTCGGTGACCGACTCCGTCCCGTGCTCGTCGGTGACGGTGCGGCGGAGCACCTCGCTGCTGGTCCGGCCGTCCCGGACGGCCACCGTACGGCGCACCTCGCCGGCCACCAGCGGGTCGTGGGTCACGATGACGACCGTGGCGCCGAGTTCGCGGTTGACGGTGCGGAAGGCCTCGAAGATCCCTGCCCCGGTCTCCGAGTCGAGTTCGCCGGTGGGCTCGTCGGCGAGCACCACCGCCGGGTCGTTGGCCAGGGCCACCGCGATCGCCACCCGCTGCTGCTGCCCGCCGGAGAGCCGGTCCGGCCGGCGGTCGGCCAGCTCGCCGACGTCCAGGGCCTCCAGGAGCTCCGCGACGCGGACCCCCTGGCGCTTCGCCGCGGCGCGCGAGCGTCCGCCGCCGCGCAGTTGCATCGGCAGGGCCACGTTCTGGGCGACGGTCAGGAACGGCTGGAGGTTGCGCGCGGTCTGCTGCCAGACGAAGCCGACCACCTCGCGCCGGTAGCGCAGGCGCTCCCG
Source organism: Kitasatospora sp. NPDC088346 (assembly GCF_044740765.1). NCBI lineage: Bacteria > Bacillati > Actinomycetota > Actinomycetes > Kitasatosporales > Streptomycetaceae > Kitasatospora > Kitasatospora sp. NPDC088346. Next base: position 38,313 of record NZ_JBIURH010000042.1, on the reverse strand, counting down.
GGCGGACATGCCCAGCAGGTCGCAGCCGGCCACGGTGGCCCGGCCGGCCGTCGGCACGTCGAGGCCGGCGAGGATGTTGAGCAGCGTCGACTTCCCGCTGCCGGAGGCGCCGACCAGGGCGACCAGGTCCCCCCGGTCGACCAGCAGGTCGAGCCCCTGGAGGGCCTGCACCTCGATCCGGTCCGCGCTGAAGATCCGCACCAGCCGGTCGCAGACGATCGCCGCGCCGGCCCCGTACGCCCGGGGCTCGGCGGCGGCCAGCGCCCGGTGCTGAAGGTCCCGCAGGGTCGGCGACCCGTCCGCGGCCAGGTCCTGGGACGCGCTGCTCAACGGCTGTCTCCCGCTCTCAACTCGGTGCTGATCTGTCGGCGGCCGCGCAGGGCGGCTTCGGCCAGTACGCCCAGGACGACCGGCACGGCGACGGCCAGCGCCTGGAGCAGGACGGGGGCGGCGGCGGGCCGCAGCCCGGTGTCCACCGGGGTGCCCACCATCGACGAGAGGTCGACGGCCGGTCCGAGCAGCGCCACCGCGGCGAGCGCCGCCAGGGCCCCGCCCACCGTCGCGACCAGGGCCTGCGGCAGGGCCTCGGCCAGCAGCAGGGCCACCGCCTGGCGCGGGCGCAGGCCCATCGTCCGCAGCCGGGCGAGCAGGGCGGCCCGCTCGGGCGCGGCCCGGACCAGTCCCAGCAGGACGGAGAGCAGGGCGAATCCGGCAGCCCCGGCCACGGTCGCGCCGAACAGCCGCTGCGCCGTCCGCTGGAGCGGGTCGTCGCCCAGTTCCGCGACCTGCGCGGCGCTGGTCCGCACCTGGTGCGCGGACCGCTCGGCGTCCTCGCCGGTGACGCCGGTGGCGCGGGCGAGCCGGCGCAGCGCGTCGTCGTCGACCGTCCCGAGGCCGAACCACCGGTTGGGCCTGGCCAGTTGCGGCAGACGGGCGGAGGCGGGGCCGACCGGGAGGACGATCGTGGCGGTGCTCACGCCGGGGAGGGCGGGCGTGCCGTCGACCGGGCCGGCGAAGGCGGTCGGGAGGTCGCCGCCACCGGGGAGGCGCAGGGTGTGCGGCCCGGTCGGCTGCCGGTTCGCCAGGTCCCGGCTGACCAGTGCGGGCACCGCGTCGGCCGGGCCGCCGCCGGTCGCGAGCAGCGCCGGGTCGAACCGGCCCCGCCCCACCGTGCGGGCCAGTTCCGCGTACGGCTCCGGGTCCACCACGACCAGGGTCACCCGGACGGGGACGCCGTCGGCGCCGACCACGGTGACCCCGTCGTCGGTGTGCGCCGCGGTGGCGGTACGGACCCCGGGCAGCGCGGCCGCGGCTGTCAGGAACGGCTGGGGGAGGTCGGTGCCGGGCACGGCGGACACCTCGGCGTCGCCGCCGACGGCGAACCGGGCGGCCTGGAGCCGCGCCGTGTCCACCGAGGCCAGCACGGTGGCGCCGAAGCCCGCGGTGGTGACCGCGAGCACCAGGGCGAGCTGGGGCAGGAGCGACGGGCGCCGCCGGCCGTCGCCGCCGCGGGCCGCCCGGGCGAGTCCCACGAAGCCGACCGCCCCCGGGCGCCGCGCGGCGGCCCGCGCCAGGACGCCGATCAGCAGGGGCTGGAGCCGGGCGAGCAGCAGCGCCGCGGTGAGCGCCAGCAGCAGCGGGGCGGCGACCAGCAGCGGGTCGACCCCCTCCCCGGCCGGGGCCACGCCGCGGCGGCGGAGCTCGGACACGGCGGCCGCCGTCGCGACCAGCACCAGGACCTCGGCGGCGATCCGGCGCCGGCCGGCGGGGCGCTCGCGGTCGGTGAGCAGGACGGCGGCCCGCAGGGGGAAGGCCAGCAGGGCGAGCAGGGTCGCGGTGAGCGCGGCCGCCGCGGCGGCCGTCCAGCGCGGGGTCGGCAGCAGCAGGAAGGCGAGGGCGGTCGCGGCCGCCGCGGCCGGCAGTACCGTCGCCGCCCCTTCGCCGAGCAGCCGGCGCAGGATCCCGGCGCGGGAGCCGCCGCGGGCCCGCAGCAACCGGAGCTCCTGCGCCCGGCGGTCGGTGGTGAGCACGGCGGCCAGGCAGAGCACCACGGCGACCACCCCGGCCGCCCCGGCCGGACCGGTGGCGGTGAGCGGGGCGGCGGCCGCCCGGCGGGCCCGGGCCCGTTCGAGCAGGTCGGGCAGGGCGGAGGTGATCCGCAGGTCCGGGCGGGCGGTGGTGCGGGTCAGCTCGGTGGCCGTCGGCCCGCCGACGTAGGCCCTGATCTCCCGGGCGGTTTCGGGCAGCAGGTCGGCCCGCAGGGCGCCGGTGTCCACCGGGAGCCGCCAGAAGTCCTCCGACTGGACGCCCCAGGCCCGGAAGGCCGGCAGCGACTCCGGTCCGGTCAGCGCGGCGGCCTGCCAGAACCTCCGGGGCGGGATCTCCTGGTCGGTGTCGACGCAGGCCTTGACCAGGCAGGGCAGGCCGGTCCAGACGGGGTCCGCCGGGTCGGCGGCGTAGAGGCCGACCACCTGGACCAGCTGGCGGCCGGCCATGTTGGTGCCCCCGTCGAGGACCGCGCCGACCCGGGCGCCCAGCGTGTCGGCCACGGCCTGGGACAGCGCCACCGGGACCGGGCCGTCGGGGTTCGGCCGTCCGCCGGGCCAGCGCCCCTCGACCAGCCGGGTGTGCGCGGCCGCCTCGGCCACGTAGGCCAGGGCGAGGGTGGGCGGCACGCCGTCGGGGCGGGCCAGCTCCGGATTGGTCAGCGGCCGCGGCTTGAGCGCCCGGGCGCCGTGCACGGGCCCGGCCGCGTCCAGCCCGAAGCCGTGGCCGGTGCGCGCGGCGAGCCGGCCGAGCACCGTGTCCAGGTCCTGGGCGCTGCCCGCCGCGGTCGAGGCCGAGGTGGCGAGCAGGCTGGTGCCGGCCGGACCGCTGCGGGCCAGGTACGTGTGCAGCGCCCCGTCGGCGCCGCGGTCGAGCGCCCGGGGCAGGGCGGCGGCCAGCAGGACGACGCCGAACGCGAGCAGCGCGCCGACCAGCGCGGCCGCCGGCGCGGCGCGCAGCCGGGTGAGGACCCAGGCTGCGGGCCGCAGCGGCGGGTGGCCCGCCCCCGCCGGGGTCTGCGGGGCCGGTCGTCGGGCCGGGGTCACGGGCGCGCTCACGTCTCCTCCACGAACCGCAGGCGGGCGGCGAGGTCGCGGTGCCGCCGCCCGCCGAGGACGGCCGACAGCAGGGGTCCGGCGGCGACGGCCGCCGCCAGCAGGGCCGTCGGCCCGGCGGGCAGGTCGACCAGGACCTCGGGGACCGGGCGCCCGGCGGCCGGGGTGAGCACCACCAGCGGGACCACCAGGTGGGCGATCAGGGTGCCGAGGGCGAGCCCCAGCGCCGTACCGAGACCCACCAGCACGGCCTGCTCGGCGACGGCCGTCCGGGCGAGGCGCCGCCGCGGCGCACCGAGGGCCAGCAGGACGGCGGACTCCCGGGCCCGTTCGGCGGCCCCGGCGGCGGCCGCCGCGGTGAAGCCGATCGCGGCCAGCACGGCGGCGGCGACGGCCAGGGCGGCCAGGGCGCTCTGCGGCGCCGCGCCGATCGGGTCGGCGAGCAGTGCGGCCGCGGTCTCCTCGCGCAGGTCGAGGGTCTCGGCGCCGGCCGAGGCGCGCAGCGCGGCGGCGGCCCGTACCGGGGCGTCGTCGTGCGGGTCCGCGGCGGGCAGCCACCACTCGGTGGGGACCGGCCGGTCCTCCCCCGCCGCGGCCAGCAGGCGTCCGGCGGCGGCCAGGTCGACGACGACCGCGGTGTCGCCGACGGCCGGGAGCGAGCCGACCGCGGCGGTGATCCGCAGGGGCACGGCGCTGCCGCCGAGCGGGGCCCGGACCAGGTCGCCGACGGCGGCGCCGACCGCGTCCAGGTAGCCGCGGGTGGCCAGCGCCGGGAGCTCCCGGGCGGCCGCCGGCGGGCGGCCGCCCGGGGACGGTGTGAGGGTGGCCCGGGCGCTGACGCCCGCGGTGGGCCCGGCGCGGTAGCCGACGACGAGGAGGGCCGTACGGTCGGCGGCGACGGGCGTCCACGACCCGCCGCCGGTCGGGCCGCCGGCCGGGGCGGCGACCGACCAGCCGAGCCCGGCCGGCACGGCGACGTCGGTGCCGGGCCCCCGGGCGCTGTCGGATGCCGTGATCCGGCGGACCGTCAGCTCACCCTCGACCCGCTCGCCCGGCTGCGTGCCGCCGGCGACCACGAAGCCGGCCAGGGTCAGCGGCGCGGCGACGGAGCCGAGCGGTCCGCCGGCCGCCGCGGCCAGGTCGACCGAGACCGTCGCCCCGCCCTCGGCGGGCAGCGCGGGCACCGCGACCCGGTGGGTCACCCCGAGGCGGTCGGTCAGCAGCAGCCACAGCTCGGGCCGGCTCGGGGCGGCGGACGGGGCCGCGGGACCGCCGTCGGGCGACCACACCGAGCGGGACCGCACCAGGACGCCCAGCTCCAGGTCGATCCGGACCGGGTGACCGGGCAGCTGCAGGCCCGCGCCGTCGGACGCCGTCGGGGCCAGCGGGCCGAACAACTCCCGTACGGTGCGGCCGTCGAGCAGGTCGGCGCGGACCGGCAGGTGGTCGGCGGCCCGGGCGGTGTCGAGCGCGAGGAGCTGTCCGGTGCGCCCGCCCGGCAACGGCTGGTCGGAACGGACCACGGGGATCAGGCGGTCGCCGCCGGGCAGGGTGCCGTAGCGGCCGCCCTGGCCGATCGGGGCCACCGAGGAGGCGGTGATCCGCAGGCCGCCGGCGGTCGCGAAGTCCGCCTGGTCGCGCTGCGAGTCCGACCAGGCGGTGTGCTGCCCCAGGGCCAGCACACCGCTCGACACCGCGAGCGTGAGCAGCAGCACGGGGCCGGTGGAGCGGGCCGGTCGGCGGGCCAGCTGCCAGCTGACCAGCGCGGTCGCCAGGCCGCGGCCCCGGGCCGCCAGCGTGCCGGCCAGCCGGGCGGCGTACGGGAGCGTCCGCAGCACCAGCAGACTCCCCGCGCCCAGGGCGAGGGTCGGCGCGGCGACCAGGACGGGGTCGACGCCGGCGCGGGCGGCACCGTCCGGGCCGGGCCCGCCGTGGCCGTGCCGGGCGAGCTGCTGGTAGGCCAGGACGGCCAGCACGAGCAGCGCCAGGTCCGCACCGGAGCGGGCCGTGCCGGCCACCAGGGGCTGCCTGCGGCCGGCCCGGCGCAAGGTGAGGGCGCCGACCCTGCGGAGCAGGGCGGGCGCGGCGGTGAGCGCGACGCAGGCCAGCGCGCAGCCGGCCGCGACCGGCCACAGCGTCCACCTCGGTCCGGTGTCCAGCGGGACGGCGGCGAGCGGCCCGAACCGGCCGAGTGCGCGCAGCAGCAGCGGGGTGAGCAGGGGTGCGAGGACGGCCGCCGGCAGCGCGAGCAGCAGGGCCTCGACCGCGGCCAGGGCGGCCAGTTGCCGGCGGGCGGCGCCACGGGCGGCGAGCAGGGTGTTCTCGCTCTCCTGACGGGCCGCCATCAGCCGTACGACCAGCAGCAGGGCCGCGGCGGCGAGCACGGCCAGTTGCAGCGCGCCGACCAGCAGGGTGGACCGGGCGAGCGCGGCGTCGGTCCTCAGGTCGGCTATCAGGACCGGGAGTTCCGTCCGGACCTGGAGGCCGCCGGTCCGCTGGAGGGCCTCCTGGAGCGGCCCGGACCGGGCGCGCAGCGCGTCGACCTCGGCGGGCCGGACGGTCGCGAACCCGGCCGTGACGAGCCAGCTCTGCCCGTACTGGGGGATCGTGCCGGAGGTGAAGACGGTGTCGTCGACCAGCATCGGGCCGTAGGTGGTGAAGCCGACCACCTGGATCTCCCGGCCGCCGAGCGGATCCAGCCGCCAGTACGGCGCGGCCCGGTTGAGGGCCCGGTACGCGCCGGTGATCCGCAGGGTGAGGGGTGGGCCGCCGAACCGGTCGTCGAGGACCACCGCGGCGGGCAGCGCGTCCGGTGTCAGGCCGAGGCGGGTGAGCGCGGCCTGCGGCACGGCGGCCTCGGCGGCCTCGCCGGGGGCGCCGGGGGCGCCGGACCGGGCGGGGAGCCGGCCGGCCGTCAGCTCCACCCGGCTCGGGTCGAGGGCCGCCAGCAGGGTGAGGTCGGGGTCCTTGCCGGTGGGGCTCCCGGCGGCGGCGGTCGGCGCGGCGGTCGCGGTGCCGGCGGCGGGCAGCCCGTACGAGCGGCTGCGCGGGACGCTCTCGACCGTGGTGGGGAGGCTGCCGAAGAGGTCCTGGGCGAAGGTCCGCACCGTCGCCTCGTCGTGCGGGCGGGCGGCGGCGTCGCGGGTGCTGGTGACCAGGACGGTCGTCCTGGCGCGGCCCGGGCCCTGGAGGGCCTGCCGCAGCCCGGCCTCGCCGACCGTCCGGTCGAAGGCGACCAGCGCGGTCAGCACGGTCGTGGTGATCAGCACCGTGAGCAGGACGGCCGCGGCGAGCGCCGGTCGCCCGCGCAGGCGGCGGACGACAAGGCCGAGCATCGGTTTCCTCCCCTGGCTCCGGCCGAGAGCACCGGATATCGGACGATGCTGTCAGATTCGGTCACTACACGGAAGAGACTTGCGCTTCCTATGTTGCTGATGAGCAAATTCGAGCATCGCGCCGACAATCCGCCCCAGGGGGAGAGCACCATGACGCAGCAGCGGGACCGGACCGCGGCACCGGAACCCATGGTCGAGGTCCAGGACCTCCGGCGGAGCTTCGGCACCGGACCGCAGGCCGTGCACGCCCTGCGCGGGGTGTCCTTCTCCGCCCACCGCGGCGAACTCACCGCGCTCAAGGGGCGCTCCGGGTCCGGCAAGACCACCCTGCTGAACCTGGTGGGCGGCCTGGACCGGCCCACCGCCGGCACGATCCGGCTGGACGGCACCGACCTCGCCGGGCTCACCGAGGACGACCGGCTCGCCCTGCGCCGCGACCGGATCGGCTTCGTCTTCCAGTCCTTCGGCCTGATCCCGGTGCTCACCGCCGCAGAGAACGTCGGCGTCCCGATGCGGCTGCGCAAGGTGCCCGCCGCCCGCCGCGAGGAGCGCGCCCGCACCCTGCTCGCCCTGGTCGGCCTCGCCGACCACGCCCAGCAGCGGCCCGGCGAACTCTCCGGCGGACAGCAGCAGCGCGTCGCCATAGCCCGGGCGCTGGCCAACGAACCCGCCCTGATCATCGCGGACGAGCCGACCGGCCAGCTCGACCACGAGACCGGGCGCTCGGTGATGCAGCTGCTGCGCGCCGTGGTGCGCAGCGAGGGGGTCACCGCCCTGGTCGCCACCCACGACCCGGCGCTGATGGAACTCGCCGACCGGGTGGTGGAACTGCGCGACGGCCGGATCGTCGAGGAGGTCCGCGTCTGACTGTCGGAGCCGTGCCCTACGGTGCTGTGACGGACACGGGGAGGGGGCCCTGATGGGCAGCAGACTGGTTCCGCCGGCCGGGCCGCCGCGCCGGCTGGCCGCCGCACAGCTCACCAACGCCCTGGGCGACGGCGCCTTCCTGGTCTGCTCCGCGCTGTACTTCACCCGGGTGGTCGGGCTGACGGCCACCCAGATCGGCTTCGGCCTCACCCTCGGCTGGGCGGTCGGCGCCGTCGCCGGCGTCCCGCTCGGCCACCTCGCCGACCGGCGCGGCCCCCGCGGCGTCGCCGCACTGCTCGCGGTGGCCACGTCGGTCTCGGTCGGCGCGTTCCTGACGGCCCGCTCCTACCCGGCGTTCCTGGCCGCCGCCGTGCTGTACGCCTGCGCGCAGTGCGGGCTCTCGGCGGCCCGGCAGGCCCTGCTCGCCGGCCTGGTGGCGCCCGAGCGGCGGACGGAGGTCCGGGCGTACCTGCAGTCCACGGTGAACGCCGGGCTGGCGGTCGGCGCCGCCCTGGGCGGGGTGGCGCTCCGGATCGACACCCGGGCCGCGTACCTGACCGTGCTGACCGTGGACGCGCTGAGCTTCCTGGCCGCGGCCGCCGTGCTGCTGCGGCTGCCGGCCGTACGGCCCGCCCCCGCGTCCACCGGTGAGCCCCGGCTGGCCGTCCTGCGGGACCGGCCGTACGCCGTCGTCACGCTGGTCAACGCCGTCCTGCTGCTCTACATGCCGCTGATCTCGCTGATCCTGCCACTGTGGATCGTCGGGCGGACGGCCGCACCCGACTGGGCGGCGGCGGCCCTGCTGGTGGTCAACACGGTCAGCGTGGTGCTGTTCCAGGTCCGGGTGGCCGCGCGGGTCGACGGCCTGCGGACGGCGGCCCGGTACGTCCGCTCCGCGGGGCTGGTCCTGGCCGTGTCCTGCGCGGGCTTCGCACTGTCGGCCTCCGGCGGGTCGGCCTGGGCGGCGGCCGGGGTCCTGCTGGCGTCGGCCGGCCTCCAGGTGGTCGGGGAGATGATGCTCGCCGCGGGCGCCTGGGAGATCGGCTTCGCCCTGGCACCGGCCGACCGGCAGGGGCAGTACCAGGGCTTCTTCGGCAGCGGCGTGGCGGTGGCGCGCATGGTCGGGCCGCTGCTGCTCACCACGCTGGTCCTCGACGGGGGCGCGCCGGGCTGGCTGGCGCTGGGCGGGCTGTTCGCCGTGGCGGGCACCGCGATGGGGCCCGCCGTCCGGCGGGCCGAGCGCTCACGGGCCGGGCAGGTCGAACAGGCCCAGCAGGCCGAGCAGGCCGAACGGTCGCAGGCCGACGCCCTCGGCCGGCCGGTCGCGGGCACGGCGGCCGAGGACGGTCCGGGGGCGGCGCCGCGGCGGGCGTCCGGTCACGCCGGCGGCGTCACATCAACGGGCGGTCCGGGGTCCGCGCACCGGACTTGAGCTCGTCGTGGGCCTTGGTCAGCAACTGCATGGCGAGGTCGTTGAGCGCCCGGGCACCCGCCACCTCCTCGCCGACCCTGAGCTGCGGGGCGTCCGCCCGGTGCCGGGTGCTGTAACCGTGCGAACGGACCTCCGTCCCGTCCGCCAGGCGGACCATCGCGGCCGCCTTGGTGCGGTCGCCCTCCTCCTGGAACTCCATCTCGACGTGCCATCCGACCAGGGTTCTCATCACTGCCACCACCCTTCCTCCCCACCCTCCCAGTGTGCGCCGCCGCGCGCACCCAGGGCGGTGCCGACGGCCTCCGGCCACCTGCGTAGAGTCGGCGGGGCCGGGCCCCGACGCGCTCGGGAAGGAGCCACCGTGACCGCCCCGACCGCCCCACCGTTCAGCTACCGCGAGGTCGGCGCGACCGCCCGGCCCGGGCCGCTCCCCGGCGGGTACCACCACCTGCGCCACCGCGTCCTGATCGGCCACGGCCGCGACGTCCTGGAGGCCGCCGGCGCCGCCGTCACGACCTGGCGGATGCACCGCGGGGCGGGCGTCCGGGCCGACTCCCCGGCCGGACGGGCCGAGGCCGGCGCCCGGGTGGACTGCACCGTCGGCGCCGGGCCCCTGCGGATCACCGCCCCCTGCCGGGTGGTCTGGGCGACTCACGGCCCCGACCGGATCGGCTTCGCCTACGGCACCCTCCCCGGGCACCCCGAGTGCGGCGAGGAATCCTTCGTCGTCGAGCTGGACCGGACCCTCGCGGTCTGGTTCACGGTCACCGCCTTCAGCCGCCCGGCCCGCTGGTACACCCGCCTCGCCGGCCCCGCCGTCCCCGTCCTGCAGAGGATGTACGCGCGCCGCTACGGTCGCGCCGTACGCCGGGCGGCGGGAGCAGCCCGGGGCCTCGGCGCGCCGGGGGCGGTCAGCGGTGGCCGCTCCGGTCGGCCTCGGGGGCGGGACCGGGGGTGACCGGCTCGGCTCCGCCGGGCGTCGGGCGGGCCGTCTCCCAGAGGGCGGCGACCGCCTCGAAGTGCCCGGCGTCCGCCGCGTCGTCCGGCGGCTCCTCCTGACCGTAGCCGGGGATCACCACGCCCGTGACGCCGTGGGTCCGGTGCACCGGACCCACGGGCGTCGCGGCCGGCTCGCCCGGCGAGGCGCCGCTCCGGTCGTCCGAGCGCGGAGCGATCAGCGCCTGCCGGATGTGTCCCGCCGCGGCCGGCTGGCCGGCGGCCTCGGCCGAGCGGACGATGCGGTGCAGGAAGACGGCCCGCTCGTCGGACCCCTCGGCCAGCCCCAGATCGTCCAGCAGCTCGGCCACCGGACCGATCACGGGGTCGTCCGTTGCCGCTCGGAACACCGGCGCGGGCGCCGCCTCGGGCCCTGCTCCGGTGAGCGTCCACTGCATCGGCTCGGCGGTCGACGGCTCCTCGACAGGGTCCCCGACGGGGTCCCCGATCAGATGCCTGAACGGCTCCGGCACCTCCCGGTCGTTCGCGACCGACGAGAGCCGGACGAGCGGGCCGATCATCTCCACCGCCTTCTCGACCTCCTCGTCGTGCCGCGCCAGCCACCACACCACCGCACTGCCCGGGCTCCGGAGGACGTCGTCGTGCAGGTAGGTGCGCTGGTTGCGCTCGTAGGCGCGTTGCTGTTCCCAGGCGTCCTCCGACTTCCGCAGGCCCTCGATCCGCTCCAGCCGTTCCCGGTCCGCCTGGGCGAGGCCGAGCGTGACGTCGGCGGCGGAGGCGGTGATCAGGGCGGACGCGTCCTGGAGCTGGATGCCCAGCGCGCCGCCGAGCCGGTGCCCGGCCAACTCGCAACGGACCGGGGACTCCTGCCGCGCCATGGCGCCCGCCCGTTCGAGGACGGAGGCGATGGCCAGGCTGGCCGGGCTGGTGTGGAAGGCGCCGGAGTGGTTGTGGACGGGCCGCCACCACACCGTGGCCGAGAACAGGAAGTCGTAGTCCTCCAGCGCGCTCGGCAGCGCCACGTTCACCACCCTCACCTCCTGGAGCGGCAGGTCCGCGGGCACGGTTGGCACCATCGGCGGCATGCTCCCGACCGGGTCGGCATCCGGGGCCCAGCTCCCGCCCCCACCGTCGGGCAGGGTCATCGCCCGCAGGGCGACTCCGGTCAGGACCAGCGCCGACAGGCACACCCAGAGCCAGACCGGCCAACCCAGCAGCCACCCGCAGGCGACGGGAACGATGCCCCCGCCGAAGGCGAGGAGGGTGAACCTGATGTTGCTCCTTGACGTCACTGGGTCTCCCGCGGGTCGGATGCTCCGGGGCCGGCGTCCACGGCGCCGATCCCCTGAGCGGCATCGATCTTCTGCCAGAACCGGGTGGCGACCGCCACCCGGGCCGTACGCTGCGCCACCGGCGCGAAGGGGTCTTCCTCCGCCCAGTCGCAGGTGATCAGGTAGAGCCTGACGAGGAGGTCCGCACGGCCCGAAGCGGCTCTCAGCAGGACGTCCAGGACCGGCCCCAGGCTCCCGTCCCGGTGCACCGCGGTGAGCCAGCGGTGCACCGCCGGGCCCCAGTCGGCCGACGGGCAGCCCGTCATGACCGCGCGCCAGGCGTCGGTGAGCGACGGCCAGGGTGGGCGGATCCGGAGCCCGGCGGGGTCGCCGAGCTCGCGCAGGATCGCCAGGTCCGTCTCCGACCTGGCCGCGGACGACTGCCGGGACAGCGCCCTGCCCACCAGTCGGCGGTAGAGCCGGCGGTCACCCGCGGCAAGCTCCAGCAGGGCCGAGCGGGCCGCCCGGCCCTCCTCTCCGCCCTGCCGCAGCGCCAGGTGGTGCAGCCGGACGAGCGCCTGGTCGGGGTGGGTCGCCGCCAGCACCTGCTGGCACACCTCCGTGAGCACCCGGGCGAGGTCGGGGGCGAGCGCCGGCCCGGTCGCCAGGCTGTAGATCCGCGCCCGGAACTCCGCGCCGTACCGCTCGTGGCCGAGCCCCAGCTCGACCGCGGCGGCGGCTTCGGCCCGCAGCCGCCCGGACGCGGTGGGCCGCGTCCACCGTTCGACGAGGTGCCAGAGGTGGTCCGGGCATCCCACGGCCAACGACTGCTCCGCGAAGCGGGCGACCAGGCCCATCCGGTCGTCACCGCTGAGCGCCGGCAGCGTGACCGCCTGCGCCACCCAGTCCCGCAGGGTCTCCCTCAGGTCGGGGAAGTTGGTCCAGAAGTGGGCCCGGACGGCTCCGTCGTAAGCCAGGCGCTCGAAGCCCACCCGACCTTCCGCGTCCCGGGCGATCGCCAGGGAGGCCAGTTCCTCGCCCAGATCGGCCTGGGCCAGCCTCGGTGTCCCGTCCCCCTGGTAGCCGACGGCCGCCAGCAGCTTCTGCGTCGCCTGGAAGACGGCGTCGGCGGGTGCGCCGCTCAGCATCGCGGCGACCACCAGCAGGGCCCGGGCCCGGACCGTCCGGTTCTTCCTGACCTGCCCGGCCACCTCGCCGGAGCAGTCCTTGACCGCGGCCAGCGCCGCGGCGCACCAGGAGTCGAAGTCGGAGCCGCAGTGCCCGCTGTCCCGCGCACGCCGGATCAGCTCCGCCAGTCGTGCGATCTCCCGCACCGGGGAGTCGTCGAGCACGGGGAGCAGCTCTGGACGGGCCAGTTGCTCCGGTTCGAAGCCGATCGCGTCCACCCGCAGGTACCGGCTGAGCACCCGCACCCCGCGCGGCCGGCCGATCCGGACCACCAGCGGCGCGAACTCGGCGCCGAGCAGGTACTCCAGACCGGCCGGCAGGACGGCGACCAGACGGGCCCCGACCTTCTCGACGACGGCCCGGTACCCGGCGAGGACGCGCTGCGCCTCGGGGTAGTCGTCGTCGCTCACGCTGGACAGGTCGAGGAGGAAGCGGTCGTCGGGCGCCGCGTCCAGGTCCTCCTCCTCGCGCTCGACCGACAGCTCCTCGAACCTGCCGACCGGACCGCCGAGTTGGTGCAGCAGCATGGTCGCCGCCGTCCGGCGCCCGCTGCCGCGCGGTCCGTCCAGCAGAACCGCCGAGCCCGGCTCGGCCAGCCGCCGGATCGCCCGGCCGTGGCCCTTCGGCGGCACGAACCACTGGCTGAGCCGGCGGCGGTGCTCGTGGACGATCCGGTTCCGGTCGACACCTGCCCTGACCAGGGGACCGGAACCGGGTGCCGCCATCCAGTAGATGTACTGGTTTCCGCTGCCGCTGTGGACCGGGCCCCGCGGGTCGCTCACACGGACGTCTCCGCCACCGGTCACCGCTCCTCGCCCCGGCGCCGGCCGCCGAACTGCTGCCGGATCGCACCGGAGTTGTCACCCGCGACGTAGTTGACGCCGTCCCCGGAGAACTGCGGCGCGTTGTACTGGTTCCCGCTGCCGGCGTGCACCGGGCCGTGGGACTCGCCGATGAACGTCCCGGAGAGGTCTCCGGTGAGGTTGCCGATGCCGCCGCGCTGCCGGTGCCGCAGGTCGCGGGCCTGGATCTGGGTGCCGTGGACCTCCCCGGCGCTGTTGCTGACGTGGCCGTCGTCGTCCTGCGGTGCCCGGCGGTCGGCCTTCCTCGCCGCCTCGACGGCACCCAACTCGGGCACCAGCTCGGCGAGTTCGTCGCCGATCCGGGCCAGGTCGGCCTCGGCGTTGCGGTTGTCCAGCCGCCGGTACTGGTGGTCCGCCAGTTCGGACAGGACCGGCGGGAGATCCGCGCCCTTCAGGCGGGTCCCCTTGCCGACGAGCACCGGGATGACCAGGGCGCCGCTGTCGAAGGCCTCCAGGATCTCGCGGCGGGTCCAGTCCTCGGGGTCGTCCAACGCCCTCCCGCCGCCGGCGGCCGGCGCCTCGGCCCAGCGCGGGCCGATGACGACGAGCAGAACGCTGCACCGGCGGACCGCCGTGATCAGCTCCTGCGGGAAGCGCCGGCCGGGGCCGATCGACTTGCTCGCGCGGAACACCCGCTCACTGCCGAACCGGTGCGAGAGCACCGTCTCGATCAAGGTGGCATCACTGTCCGCATCACCGGTGCGGTAGTTGACGAAGATGTCGGGCACGACGAATTCCCTCCTGAACGCGAATGGACGGCCGGGGCCCGCCACGGGCCACGGCGCAGAGAACGAAACGGGTCGCCCCGAGCGGCACGGCGCAGCACCCCGGCTGCTCAGGCCGCCGAGGCCGCCGAGGCCGCTCAGGCCCCGGCGGGAGCGAGTGCCCTGGCCAACGCGGGCTGGAGGTCGCGCACCGCCCGTTCGGCCCGGAACCGGGAGAGCTCCCGGGCGAGCCGCCGGACGTCGGCACCGACCGTGGCCGAGGGGACGGACGCCGTGAGATCCAGCAGTTCCGCCGCGATGCCGCAGGACTGCTCGATCTCGCCCGCCGCCGCGTGGGCCAGTGCCCGCCGCAGCCCGTACCTGGTCCGTGCGCGCAGTGCTCGCGGGTCGATGCGCGCGCACTCCCGATCGAGCACCTCGGCGGCCTCCCGCGGGCGGCCGAGGTCGTACAGGCACCACCCGGTGACCATGGCGGCCGGGTCGGCCAGGCTGGTGGTGCCGATCACGGGCTCGCCGCTCCCGGAGCCGGCGTCCGCGGAAGCGAGCAGTGCACGGGCGCGCTCCAGACCGGCGAGGGCCGCCCGCTCGTCGCCCGCCAGCGCGTGGCCCTGGGCCTCGCGCTGCGCGGCCAGCCCGCGGATCCGGGGCGGGAGCCCACTGCTCTGCGCCCGGCGGGCGAGGGCGACGGTCTGCGCGGCGTCGGAGCCGTAGAGGGTCACCAGCGCCCGGCGGACGAGGGCGTACGAGGCCAGGTCACGGTCGCCGGCGGCCTGCGCCAGCTCCACGGCGTCGGCCGTCCAGGACAGGGCGGCCGCGTTGTCGCCGGCCTCCTGGGCCATCCAGCCCGCGTACTCCGCGAACCGGGAGGCCAGCAGCAGCATGCCCGCGCGGTCCGCGGGCGCGCCCCGGCCCGCGAGCTCGGCCACCGTGCGGGTCTGCGCCTCCAGGAGCGGCAGCACGACCGCCGGGTCGGTGCTCTGCCCGAGCTGTCGCATCTGGTCGAACTGCACCCGGAACAGGGCGAGCGTGGGCGACACGGCGTCCGTCCCGGCGACCGCTTCACTTGTGCCGAGTCCGAGGCCGATCAACGATCCGGCTCCGGCTGTGAGGAGGCTGCGACGGTCCACCAGCCAGGTGCCGTCCTCCGGCGCGGGGCGGGCGGGCTGCGCGTCCGGTTCGGCCAGCCGCTGCAACCGGCCCTCGGCGCCGAGCAGCGCGTCGCACCGCCGGGCGAGTCCGGGCGGGGTCCGCTTCTCACCCCGCTCGATCTTGCTGAGGTGTCCCTTGCTGTAGTTCACCGCCAGGGCGAACCGGCCGAGCGAGAGGCCCGCCTCCTGGCGCAGCCGGCGCAGCTCCGAGCCGAAGCGTAAAGACGCGCCCATCCGACGACCACCCCTTGAAGCGTCCGGCCGCGGCAGCCCTGGTGCGGCCGCCGCGGCATTCCCCGTCGTTCCTCGGAGAGTCTGGCACGCGGTGTCCGTGGGGAGCGGGGATCCGCCCGGGTTTCCCGTTTCCTCCCGCCCCGGGCCGCGGCCACGCCCGCGGTGGGCGGCGGGAGTGCCAGACTGGAGGGGAGTGCGGGAGGTTGCCATGGGCTTCTACGCCGAGCAGGTCGTGCCGCGGCTCGTGAACGTCGCGTGTTCCCTGGGGGAGGCCGGGGAGCTGCGGGAGCGGGTGTGTGCGGGACTCGCGGGTGAGGTGCTGGAGATCGGGTTCGGGTCGGGGCTGAACGTGCCGCACTACCCGGCGGCGGTGACGCGGGTGGATGCGGTCGAGCCGTCGGAGGTGGGCTGGCGGCTGGCCGGGAAGCGGCTCGCGGCCTCGCGGGTGCCGGTCCGGCGGGCCGGTCTGGACGGGCAGGTGCTGCCGTTCCCGGACGACAGCTACGACGCCGCGCTGTCGACCTGGACGCTGTGCACCATCCCGGACGTCGCCGCCGCCCTGCGCGAGGTGCGGCGGGTGCTGCGGCCGGGCGGGGCCCTGCACTTCGTGGAGCACGGGCTGGCCCCGGACGAGGGCGTCCGGCGCTGGCAGCACCGGTTCGACCCGCTGGAGCAGCGGCTGTTCGCGGGCTGCCATCTGGACCGGCCGATCGTCGGCCTGCTGACCGATGCCGGGTTCACCATCGCCGAGCTCGACGTGTTCTACGAGAAGGGCGCGCCGAAGGCGATGGGCGCCGCCTCCCTCGGTGTGGCCGTGTCCGCCTGAACTCCGGTGCCGGGCGGGAAAAAGCAGTGGCCCGGCCCGCACCGGGGCGGGAGGCTGGGGCGGTGATGACGACGCGTCCCGTCCTGGAGATCGAACCGCTCGACGCCTTCACCCGCTGGCCGGTCGCCGCGCTCCCACCGTTCCGGCTGCTGCCGCTGCACGGCGGGTTGACCGACCTCGAACTGGGCGCGGTGGCGGCGTCGGTGCTGAGCTGCAACTCCTGGGAGGACGACGATCCGCGGGAGTTCCCGGCCGAGGACGGTCTGGCGATCCCGGGCGGGCTGCGGGTCGCGGACCACGGCAGCGGGACGACGGTGGACCCGGGGTGCTGTTCCGGCCTGGAGGACTGGCAGGCCTGGTACGAGGTCGCGGAGGGCGAGGCGATCTGGCTGGGGCACGACCCGACGCCCGAGCTCCGCTTCGTCGGCGACAGTGTCCGGCTGCGCCAGGACAGCGCTTCGCCCTGGCTCGATCTGCCCCGGGCCGGGCTGCCGGAGCTGCTGCGGGGCGTGCGGCGGGAACTGGACGGCTTCCTCTCCGCGGCCTCCCGCTGGGCGGTGCGCGCCGGCTGCCCCGGGCTGGTCGAGGCCGTCGGCCGGGGGCTGGCGCCGGTCGGCTGACGCCGGTGGGCGACGGCCGACCGGCCGCACCGCCGGTGCTCGGCGGTGCGGCCGGTCGGCCGGTGCGGTCAGGCCGGTGCGGTCAGGCCCGGAGCGGGACGGAGACCAGGAGCTGCTTGCCGTCCAGGGTGCGGACCTCGAAGTGGTCGATCTCGGACGGCTGCAGCGCCGCCCCGCCGGTGGTCTGCAGGGCCACGGCGCCGTAGCCGGTCGGCGGGACGGACCAGCTGGTGACCGTCTGCCGTTCGCCGGCCCGGGAGACGGCGACCAGGTCGCACTCCTTGGGGCCCGGGACGTTGGACAGGGCCAGGCTGATCTGGCTGCCCCACTTCTTCTGGGTGACGCCGACCGTGGCGGAGACCCCGGTGGTGGGGTCGGTGGCGCTGAACTGCTGCGCGGCGACGGCGGCGGGCCTGTCCTCCTGGGTCACGGCCAGCGTCACGGCCGGACCGCCGATCACCAGCACGGCCGCGGCGGCGACCAGGAACAGCCGGCGGGTGCGGGTGCGCCGGCGGGCCGCGGAGATTTCGTCCACGAGCCGGCCGAGCAGTTGGTCGCTCGGCTGTTCCAGGACCGGTCCGGCGTCGACGAGTTCGGCGAGCAGCGGTTCCAGGCCGCCGAGCTCGTCCATCTCGGCGCTGCAGCGCGGGCAGCCGGCCAGGTGCGCCTCGAACCGCAGCCGGTCGGCGTGGTCGAGGACCCCGAGGACGTACGCGCCGACGTCGAGGTGCTCGTCCTGATGCGACGTCACGGTGTCACTCCTCGCTCCTCCAGCGCGATCTTCAGCGCACGCAGGGCGTAGAAGATCCTGGACCGGACTGTGCCTGCTGGGATGCCGAGCTCGGCGGCCGCCTCATTGACCGTACAGCCTTTCAGGTAGGTGGCGACGATGACCTCGCGATGGGCGTGGGTGAGGTCGTCGAGCGCGTCGGAGATGGTCATCAGTCGTAGCGCCTTTTCGAGTTCGTCCTCGGCGGGCAGCAGTTCGAGCGGCGACGGGTCGACCTCGCGCGGGCGGGCCAGACTGCTGCGGTGACCGTCGATGACGATGCGCCGGGCGACCGTCACCAGCCACGGGCGGACCGACCCGTGGTCGACGTCTAGGCGGTGGATGTTGCGCCAGGCCCTGACCAGGGTCTCCTGCACGACGTCCTCCGCCCGCTGCCGATCGCCCGCGACCAGCCGCAGGACGAAGCCGAACAGCGGGCCGGCGTGGTCGCGGTAGAGCGTCCGCATCAGCTCCTCGTCCGGCCCCGGGCCTGTCGGCGGCCCGCCGTCGGACAGCCGTCCGGCGGCGCGGGGAAGGTCGGTCACGGTGCCATCCTTGCGCACCCGTTGCCTCCAGGTCGAGACGGGTCGCCCGGGGCGGACGAATTCCGTCGGTCGCTACGGGCGGCCGCCTCAAGTCGGCGGCCGCATCTGTCGATATCCCCAAGGGGTGCGGCGCGGGCGCCCGCGCCGCACCCGACCCGCCCGGTCCGGCCGCCCGGCGGGCGGGCGGACCGGGGGCGGGCCGGGGCCCCCGGTGGCTCAGTAGCCGTAGCCGGAGTCGCTCGCGCTCGGGCTCGCCGCGGGGGCACCGGCGCCGCCGACGGCGGCGGCCTTCGTCCCGGTGGGGGTGGAGGCGAACCAGGTCCCGCCGACGCCCTGACCCTTGGTGTCGCCGGGCTTGGCGTCGGAGGCGTAGCGGTACAGCGGCCAGCCGTTCAGGGTGAGCTGCTTGGTGCCGTCGGCCCGGGTCACGGTGCCGACCAGCTTGCTGTCGACGCCCTTCACCTGCGGGTTGTCGGTGGCGACCGCGGGCGGCCAGGTGGTCGCACAGCCGCCGTTGCAGTTGGAGGCGGACGGCTTGGCGGTGTCCTTGTCGAACCGGTAGAGCGTGTAGCCGCTGCCGTCGGTGACGATCATGCCGAGGCTGGCGGAGGTGGCGGTCTGGAGCGCGCCCTTGGCGCCGTCGGCGGCCGGGGCCTGCGCGCCGCCGTCGGCGGGGGCCGGGGCCTGCGCGGCGCCCGAGGAGGCGGCCGGGGCCGAGCCGTAGCCGTCCTGGCCGCCGTCGGGGTCACAGGCCGTGACGAGCGCGACGACGGCGACGGAGGCGGCGGCAAAGGCGGCGGCGCGGCGGTACTTGGGCATGGCGGATCCCCCACATGGCTTGTGTCGGTTGGTTGTTCGGGTGGCTGTGGTGCCCCCGCGAGCGCCGTCCGGCACCCGCTCACCCAGGGATACGGACGCCCCGGCGGCAGCGTTCAACGTCACGGAAAGTTTTTTCGGAATAGACCGGACGCCCTGCCGGTTGAGGCGGTCGAGCCACTACGAAGGGCAGGGAGAACCCGATGAGCACGGTCGAACTGACCAAGGACAACTTCGACGAGCTGGTCCAGGCCGAGGGCAAGGAGTTCGTCCTCATCGACTTCTGGGCGGGCTGGTGCGGCCCCTGCCGGATGTTCGCGCCGGTGTACGAGCGTGCGGCGGAGCGGCACACCGACCTGACCTTCGCGAAGGTGGACACCGAGGCCCAGCAGGAGCTGGCGGCCGCCTTCGACGTCCAGTCCATCCCGACACTGGCGATCATCCGCGAGGGCGTCCTGGTGTTCGCCCAGGCGGGCGCACTGCCGGAGCCCGCCCTGGAGAACCTGATCGAGCAGGCCCGCAAGCTGGACATGGCCGAGGTGCACGCCAACGTGGCCGAGCAGAAGGCGAAGGCCGAGGCGCAGGCGCAGGGCTGAGCACGCTCCACGTGCGGTGGGGGCCGGGACGAGCCGGCCCCCACCGGCCTGTCCGAGGGCCGGCGCGGCCGGCGGGAGGGGCCGGTTCAGGCCGTACGGGCCGCGAGGCCGTCCAGCAGGAGCCGCAGGGCCAGTTCGAAGCCGCGCTCGTCGAGGCCGGGGCCGCGTTCGGCGGACGCTTCGAGGGCGCCGGCCAGCGCGGGCTGGTGCGGGCGGTAGGAGGCGGCGTCGCGGGTGAATCCGGCGCTGAAGGTCTCCAGGGCCGAGCCGAGGACCAGGTAGTCCAGGGCGGCGGCGGCCTCGGCCGCGTCGGCGGGGGCGAGGCCGGCCCGGCCGAGCGCGGCGAGCAGGGTGTCGTAGGTGAGCAGCTGCCGGCCGGCCTCGACCCGGCGGCGGGCGAGCAGCGCGATGGTGTTGGGGTGGCGCAGGAAGACGGCGCGGTAGCCGCGGGCGTACGCGGCGAGGTCCTGGCGCCAGTCGGCCGGGGCCGGGCGGCGCAGCGGGGTGAGGTCGATCTCCTCGTTGACCAGTTCGGCGAGCGCGTCGAGCAGTTCGTCCTTGCCCGCGACGTGGTTGTAGAGCGAGGCGGCCTTGACGCCGAGGCGGTCGGCCAGGGCGCGCATGGTGAGGCCGTCGGCGCCGTACTCGTCGACCACGTCGAGGGCGGCCCTGGCGATGACGTCCCTGCTCAGCAGTGGCCTGCTCGGTCGCCCCACGCTCCCCCGCCCTTCGCCCGTTGTGTCGACGCGGTCACGTTACAGCCTGGTGTCGGCCCCTTCCCCTCCCCCCGGGCACCGGCTACCGTCCCTGACTAACAAAGTTAGTTTTTGTCGACGGCAAGGTGGCCCGGACATGACCGAGAACCCTCCCAGAGCACACGCACACGCACCCGCCCCCGGGGCCGACAGCGACCAGCTCGCGGCCCTCGGCTACCGGCAGGAGCTGCGCCGCAGTCTCGGCGTGCTGGGCAACATCTCGATGGGCTTCGCCGTCGTCTCCCCCGTGGTCGGCCTCTACGCGGTGGCCCAGGTGGGGATGGGCGTGTTCGGCGGGGCCTGGGTCTGGGCGCTGCCGATCTGCCTGCTCGGCCAGCTGCTCGTGGTCTGCGTCTACTCCGAGCTGGCCTCGCAGTGGCCACTGGCGGGCGGCGCCTACCAGTGGAGCCGTCGGCTGGCCGCCCCCTCCTTCGCCTGGATGACCGGCTGGATGTGGCAGTTCGCGGTGATGTTCGCCAACACCACCGTCGCCTACCTGGCCGCACCCTGGTTCTTCGCGCTGTTCGGCGCCGTCCCGTCCCCGGCCGCGCTGGTGCTGGTGGCCGCCGGCTTCATGCTGGTCTGCGCGCTGGTCAACGCCTACGGCATCACCCTGCTGCGGCGCATCGTCTCGCTCGGCATCGCCGCCGAGGCCGTCGCCTCGGTCCTGGTCGGCCTCGCGTTGCTGCTGTTCTTCCGCGCGCACGGCTTCTCCCTGCTCACCGACACCCTGGACGCCCCCGCCGCCACCGGCACCGGCGGCCCGATGGCCTTCCTCGCCGTGGTCGCCGTCGGCGGCTGGGCCTTCATCGGCTTCGACGCCTGCGTCTCCACCGCCGAGGAGACCAAGGACGCCGCCCGGCAGGTGCCGCGGGCGATGCGCTGGGCCCTGCTGAGCGTCGGCGTCGTGGTGATCCTGAACGCCGTCTCGGTGGTGCTCGCCCACCCCGACCCGGCGGCCGTGGTCGCCGGCGCCGACCTCGACCCGGTGACCACCGCCGTCACCACCGGATTCGGCGACTGGTCGGCCAAGCCGTTCGTGGTGGTCGTCCTGGTGAGCTTCACCGCCTGCCTGATGGCCTCGCAGGGCGGCGCCGCCCGCGGCCTCTACTCGCTCGCCCGGGACGGCGTCTTCCCGTTCGCCGACCGGGTCCGCCGGGTCAACCGCCACCGGGCGCCGATCGGCGGCCTGGTCGCCACCACCCTGATCAGCGCCGCCGCACTGCCGCTCGGCCTGGAGTCCACGGCGATCGGCAGCCTGATCACCTTCGGCACCGCCGCCACCTTCCTGCCGTTCTTCCTGCTCAGCCTGGCCGCCCTCATCGCCCGGCTGCGCGGCACCTGGCGCCCGGCCGGCGCGGTCTCGTACGGCCGGTGGGGCACCCCGCTGAACGTCCTGGCGGTGCTGTGGACCGGCCTGGAGGTGGTCAACATCTGCTGGCCGCGCGCCGTCCTGGCACCGCCCGGCGCGCCCTGGTACCAGGTCTGGGCCGCGCTGCTCGGCACCGGCGCGGTCACCCTGACCGGCCTCGGCTACCTGCTGGTCCGCCGCCCGCAGCGGCTGATGACCGCCGGCGTCCCGCAGCGCCCCGACACCGACGAGCTCGCACCGGCCGTGCTCTGAGCGCGCACCGGATCCGCACCGGGAGCGGCCTGTCGACCCACCGGCACGGCGACACACCGGCACCCGGACGCTGGCCACGGCACCTCCCCCCGGCAGAGGATGGGCGCGCAGTGCCCCAGCGTCCGACGTCGAAGGAGAACCATGTCCGAACCGGCCGATGAGTACGACGTGGTGGTCCTCGGCGGCGGTCCGACCGGCGAGAACCTCGCCGACCGGACGGCCGCGGCCGGGCTGCGCACCGCGCTGGTCGAGAGCGAACTGGTCGGCGGCGAGTGCTCGTACTGGGCCTGCATGCCCAGCAAGGCGCTGCTGCGCCCTGGTTCGGCGCTCGCCCACGCCCGTGCGCTGCCCGGCGTGCCGGCCGGGGACCGGCTGGACCCGGCGCCCGTCCTGGACCGGCGCAACGGCTTCACCTCGCACTGGAAGGACGACGGCCAGGTGGAGTGGCTGCGCGGCGCGGGCATCGAACTGGTCCGCGGACACGGCCGGCTGGCCGGGGAGCGGAAGGTACAGGTCGGCGACCGGCTCCTGACCGCGCGTCACGCCGTCGCGGTCTGCACCGGCACCCGGGCCGCCCTTCCCCCGGTCCCCGGCCTGCCCGAGGCCCGGCCCTGGAGCAGCCGGGACGCCACCAGCGCCCAGCGCGCGCCCGGCCGCCTCGCGGTGGTCGGCGGCGGGGTGGTCGCGGTCGAGATGGCCACCGCCTGGCGGTCGCTCGGCTCCGAGGTGGTGCTGCTGGTGCGCGGCGGCGGCCTGCTGGACCGGATGGAGCCCTTCGCCGGGGAGATGGTCGCCGACGGGCTGCGCGCGGCGGGCGTCGACGTCCGGCTGAACACCGAGGTCGAGGAGGTCCGCCGGGACGGCGAGGGGCCGGTCGAACTGCTGCTGTCCGGCGGCGGCTCGCTCACCGCGGACGAGGTGCTGTACGCCGTCGGCCGGACCCCGAACACCGCGGACCTCGGCCTGGCCACCGTCGGGCTGGAGGACGGCGGCTGGCTCGCGGTCGACGACGGCTGCCGGGTGACCGGCAGCCCGGCGGCTGGCTGTACGCGGCCGGGGACGTCAACCACCGCGCCCTGATGACCCACCAGGGCAAGTACCAGGCCCGGATCGCCGGCGCCGCGATCGTCGCCCGCGCGCGCGGCGAGCGGGTCGACACCGGCCGCTGGGGGGCGCACGCCGCGACCGCCGACACCGCCGGGCCGCCGCAGGTGGTGTTCACCGAGCCGGAGGCCGCCTCGGTCGGCCTGACGGCCGCGCAGGCCCGGCAGCAGGGGCTGAACGTGCGCGCGGTCGACCACGACCTCGGCCAGGTGGCCGGCGCCTCCCTCTACGGCGACGGCTACACCGGACGGGCCCGGGTGGTGTTCGACCAGGACCGGTCCGTGGTGGTCGGCGCGACCTTCGTCGGGCCGGCGGTCGCGGAGTTGCTGCACTCGGCGACCGTTGCCGTGGTCGGTGAGGTGCCGATCGACCGCCTCTGGCACGCCGTGCCGTCGTACCCCACCATCAGCGAGGTCTGGCTGCGGCTGCTGGAGGGCTGCCGGGACGGCGGGTAGCCGTCCCGGCCCGCGACGCCGCGGCCCCGGACGGCCGTGGCCCGGCGTGCCTCAGCCGACGGTGACGGCGGCGTCCATCTCCCACTGCAGCACCTCGGCGCCCTCGGGGCCGGCGGTCACCCGCTGGCCCTCGGCACCGGTGATCCGCGCCGCGTCGCCCTCGCCCAGCAGGCCCGCGCCCTCCACGGAGACCTCGCCGCGCGCCACGTAGAGGTGGACGAACGGCGCGGTCGCCAGCTCCAGCGTCTCGCCGGGGCGGACCCGGGCGACGTGCAGCGCGGCGTGCCGCTGCCGGATGCCGATCGCCCGCTGCGCGGAGTGCTTGGGCATCCCGGACGCGAGCGTCGTCCAACCGCCCCTGGCCAGCTGGTCGTTGATGTCCAGCTGCTGGTACCCGGGGACGGTGCCGGCCGCGTCCGGGACGGTCCACATCTGCACGAAGCGGACCGGCTCGCGGTGCTCGGGGCTGCCGTCCAGCGTCCAGGAGTCGTTCTTCTCGCTGTGCAGGATGCCGGTGCCCGCGCTCATCCGCTGCGCCAGCCCGGGGTAGACGATGCCGCTGTGGCCCTCGGAGTCCTGGTGCACCAGGGCGCCGTCCAGCACCCAGGTGATGATCTCCATGTCCCGGTGCGGGTGGGTGTCGAAGCCGGTGCCCGGCGCGACGGTGTCGTCGTTGGAGACCAGCAGCAGGCCGAAGTGGGTGTTGGCCGGGTCCCAGTGCCGCGAGAAGGAGAAGGAGTGCCGGGAGTCCAGCCAGTCGGTCCGGGTGTGGAAGCGGTCGCCGGCGCGGCGCAGGTCGATCGTGGAAGCCATCTGCCTCTCCTCCGGTACGGGGCTCCTGCCCGGAGCCGCCTTGTTGAATTGTAAACTATCATCCGTGGCCATCCATTCCCGGCGCGGTGGCGTGCGGCCCCACCGGGCCCGGCGCAGACTGGCGCCCGGGGGCCCTACGACTCTGGGCAGGTGGTTCGCCATGACCGAGGTGCTGCTGGCCGTCGGCACGCAGAAGGGCCTGTTCCTGGGCCGCAGCCGGGACCGCGAGGAGTGGTCCTTCACCGGGCCGCACTTCCGGATGAACGCCGTGTACTCGGTCGCCGTCGACCGGCGCGGGGGGCGGGTCCGCCTGCTGGCCGGCGCCGACTCCAGCCACTGGGGGCCCTCCGTCTGGTGGTCGGACGACCTCGGCGCGAGCTGGCACGAGCCGCCCCGGCCCGCGGTGCGCTTCCCCCCGCACACCGGCACCTCGCTGGAACGGGTCTGGGCCCTGCAACCGGCCGGCCCGGAGGCCCCGGGCGTGGTCTACGCGGGCACCGAACCCGCCGCGCTGTTCCGCTCCACCGACCGCGGCGAGAGCTTCGAGCTGGTCGACGCCCTGTGGGAGCACCCGCAGCGCGCCGAGTGGAACGCCGGCTTCGGCGGCCAGGGCCTGCACACCGTCCTCACCGACCCGCGCGACCCCGCCCGGGTCACCGTCGCCGTCTCCACCGGCGGCGTCTACCGCACCCACGACGGCGGGGCCAGCTGGCAGCCGTCCAACCGCGGCATCAAGGCCGAGTTCCTGCCCGACCCGGACCCGGAGTTCGGCCAGTGCGTGCACAAGGTCGCCGCCGACGCCGGCGACCACGACCGCCTCTACCTGCAGAACCACGGCGGCGTCTACCGCAGCGACGACGGCGGCGACAGCTGGCGCCCGATCGAGGACGGCCTGCCCGCCACCTTCGGCTTCGGCATCGCCACCCACCCCCGCACCCCCGGCACCGCCTACCTCTTCCCCCTCGACGCGGACTACGCCCGCCTCCCCGCCGGCCACCGCTGCCGGATCTACCGCACCCGGGACGGCGGCGACAGCTGGCACCCGCTCTCCGACGGCCTGCCGGAGGACGCGCACTACGGCGTCGTACTGCGCGACGCGCTGTGCACCGACGACGCCGAGCCCGGCGGCGTCTACTTCGGCAACCGCAACGGCGAGGTCTACGGCTCGGCGGACGACGGCGAGAGCTGGTCGCTGCTCACCTCGCACCTGCCGGACGTGCTCTGCGTCCGTGCGGCGACCATCGGCTGACCCGGCGTCCGCCGCGGCCCGGTGGCATCCGCGAGCCCGGCCGCGCCCTCGCCCTGGCACCTGAGAAACCTTTCCGACCTGCGGGTTCGTCGCCGTCCAGAGTGGCGGTGGCGCGTCCGGAAAACCCTTCCAACGACGAAACCGAGGCACCGACCCCATGAACCTGAGCATCCGCAACCAGATCCCCGGCACGGTCGTCTCCGTCACCACCGGCGCCGTGATGGCCACCGTCAAGGTCAGCGTCGCGGGCGGCCAGGAGCTGACCGCCGCGATCACCGTGGACGCCGTCAAGGAGCTCGGTCTGCACACCGGCACCGAGGTCCGGGCGCTGGTGAAGTCCACCGAAGTGGCCCTCGCCACCGGCCCGCTCACCGGCGTGAGCATCCGCAACCAGCTCACCGGCACCGTCACCGAGGTCGCCCGGGGCGGCGCGATGGCGGGCGTGAAGGTGTCCGTCGAGGGCGCCGAGCTGACCGCCGCCATCACCGTGGACGCGGCCGACGAGCTCGGCCTGGCCGCCGGCTCCCCCGTGGTCGCCCTGATCAAGTCCACCGAGGTCTCGCTGGCCTCCGCCTGACCGCCGCGCCCGCCCCTCGCGCCGGCGCCGGGCGGGCCGCCCGGTTCAGCCGGAGCGGACCGTCCGGGCCAGGAACAGGTCGGTGACGGTGACGAGTTCGACGCTCCCGCCATGGTCGTCGACGGCCTGCCCGATGGCGGCGAGGGCTGCCGCACGGGTGCCCTCCGGCATCATCCGGTACTCGGAGATCGATGTCAGCAGCTCCAGGTAGCGGGCCGAGGAGTAGGAGTGCCGGCCGCGGTAGCGGCGGCCGGCCAGGTCGGTGAAGCGGGCGTCGCCGGCGAGCCGGGCGGCCGGCCAGTCGCCGCCGACCTCGATCTCCCCCGCCAGGGCCTGCGCCGACCCGCCGTGCGGGACGTGGCCGGGGTCGGCGCCGTACCGCCGGTCCACGGCCGCGAGTCCAGTACCGGCCCGCGGGTGCCGGCGAACGCCGGCACGTCGGCCACCAGCGCCTCCGGGCACCCCGGGCGGGCGGCCTCGTACTGCTCGACCGCCTCGCCGAAGACCACCCGTCGCTCACGCCCCGCCATCGACACCCCGCCCCTCGACCGGCTCCACCCGAGCACCCCACCGTAGTCGCCCCGGGCGACCGGGCGTCAGGGGCGCCCGGCAGGGGTCCTGCTGGGGATGACCGGGAGCACGATGCCGCCGTTGACCAGGCCCTCGGGGACCAGCGACGCACCGGAGCTGGCGTCGGCCAGGAGGTCCGGGAGGTCGTACGGCTCGGCGGCGTCGACGTCGACCAGGTAGCCGAGGTCCTCCAGGCTCGCCGCGGTCAGCCGGCTCAGCGGGTTGCCGGCGGCGGCGATGGACGGGGACATCAGCTCGTTGCGGAAGACCGACTCGCGCCAGTGGCTGTCGCGCGACCCGGGGCCGCCGACGTTCGCGACCGGCACCGGGACCGCCTCGCCGGCCCCGAGGAGCTTGCCGAACTCGGCGGCCGCACCGGGGCCGGTGAAGGTGGGGTTGGAGGTGCCGGCCCCGTGCAGGAGGTCGAAGTCGGTCCAGACCGTGCCGATGCCCAGCACGTGCCCCATCTCGTGGGTGATGACGTCGACGAGCGTGTCGTCGGTCTCCATCTGGGCCAGGTCGGCCGAGTCGAACCTCATGACCCCCTTCGCCGGGAGCAGCGCCCCGGCAACGGCGGACGCGTCCCGGAAGTCGGTAGGGCCGGCCATCCCCAGGACGTTGCCGACGCCGTCGATCACCACGCCCTCGGCCTCGACGAGCAGGTCGTCGATGACGTCGTCGCCGACCACGGCGGTGTCCAGGTCGCCGACGATGACGTTCGCCCAGCGGTCCGCGGCCCGCGCGAACGCGTCCTCCTGACTGTTCGTCAGACCGCCGAGGAAGCGGACCTCGATCGAGAACGGCGATGTGGTGTCGGCGAGTTGGCGGGCGCGGGTGGCGTCGGCGACCGCGCGGTAGGACCGGTGGGTCCCGGTGCTGTACTTACCCATGATCACTCCTTGGTGGTGGGATCGGGGGGTTGGTGCGACCGGGCCCTCATGCCCTCCGGGCCCAGGCCGTCGGTTGCGCCGCGAGGCCCGCGGGGACGACCGCGGGCGGCGGTGGAGGTGGGGGCAGCAGCTCGATGCCGTGGCGCAGTTCGACCGCGCCGGGCAGTTCCAGCCGTCCCCGGCGCTGGGCGAGGACGACCTGCTGCGCGGCGAGCCTGCCCGTCACCACGCAGCTCCCGGTGCGGACGGCGGCCAGCCGCGCCTGCCGCACCACCGCCACCAGGGCCTCCAGGTCGAACACCAGGCGCAGGTCGAGGTGGACGGTGCCGACGCGGGCCCCGTCCACCAGCACGTCGACGTCCGGGCGGTGACCGGAGACGATCCGGTGGGTCGCCAGGGCGACGACCTCCTCGCTGCCCGGGGCGGCGCGGGTGCGGCGCGCGGCCTCCCGGAGCGCCGCGTGTCGGCGCCAGCCCCCGGCCGCGAGGTCGATCAGGTCGATTGCGAGGAAGCCGTCGACCACGGACGCCAGCTCCCGTTCGACGGCCCGGACGACCGGGGCGGTGGCGCGAAACGGGTCGCCCAGGACTTCCCGCGCCGCGCCCTGGCCGTGCAGGGCCTCGGCGAGCGCCTCGGTGGCGGCGGCAGGCTCCGTACCGAGCAGGAGGTCCCGGACGGTGGTGGCCCGTTGGAGGGTGTCGGTGGTCATGTCCCCATCCCCTTGATGGTCTGGGTGCCGGGGTCGGCACGGGGTTCGAGGCGCACGGTGCAGGTGCGGGGGCCGGTGATCTCGGGCTCGGCCAGCTGGACGTAGGCCGGTCCCGCCGGCCGGAGGGTGGCGGTCACGTGCGCCCCGGCCTCCCCCGGCCCATGGCCCCGGCCGGGGGCCCGGCTGCGGCTGCGGCGGACCAGGTAGGCCGCGGCACCGGCCAGCAGGACGGCTCCGCCGGCCGCCCACCCGATCGGGGTGGTGGCGGACCCGCCGCCGGTTCCGTTGCCGGACACCCCGCCGCCCGAACCTCCGCCCGAACCTCCGCCTGCGCCCGCGTCGGTCCCCGCGCCACCGCCACCGCCACCGCCACCGCCACCAGCACCGGCACCGGCACCGGCACCAGCACCAGCACCAGCACCAGCACCAGCACCAGCGGTGTCCCCCGGCAGGACGGTGTAGGACGCACGGTCCGCCAGGTCGGGGTTGTTCCGGCAGACCGCCGCCATCTCGTGCGGGCCCTGCGGGGCGTCCGGCGGGACGGTGATCCGCTCGCTGAAGCCGTCCCGGCCGCCGGCCGGCACCGTGGCGAGCGTCGTCCCGTCGTCCCAGATCAGCGCCACGACGGCGGGGCCGGACCCGCCCGGGCAGGTGAACCCGGTGCCGGTGGCCCGGACGTCCGTACCCGCGGCGCCCTGCTCGGGGTCGAGGGCGAGCGTCTGCTCCTCGTCCGGTTCGACCGCCGCACCGTCGACCGTGAACAGCGCCGTGGTGCGGAGGGTCCCGGTCTCCACGGCGACGTGCGCACCGAGCCCCAGCGGCCGCTCGGACTGGGTCCGGCACTGCGCCACGACCTGGTGCTCGCCCGCGCTCGTCCCGGTCGGGACGGTGAAGCCCACCGCGAAACCCTCGAAGGTGCCGATCGGCGGATCCCCGATCGCGCCGTCGTCGCCGTCCAGGCTGAGCGACAGCGGTGGCAGGCAGGTCCCGAAGCCGCCGCCGGTCACGGTGACCAGGGTGCCGGGAGGACCGTGGTCGGGCCGGACCGCGACACCCGCCGCCGCGGCCCGGGTGGGGACCGCGAGCGCGGAGAAGGCCAGCGCGACCATGAGGCCGAGGAGCAGGACGAGCAGCCGTCGGCCGGCGGAGCGGACCATCGTGCCGGACATGACCGTCAGTCACCCGGCGGGGTCGGCTTCCCGATGATGCGGTGAAGGTTGTCTCAGAAGGTTGTCGCACATGGCGCACCGTCCCTCGGGAGTGGTTCCCATTCTCCTCCCCGTTCCGGGTTCCGTACAGGTCAGGGCGGTCGCCGGTTTCCCGGAACGGGGTTCGGTGGCCCGGCGTCAGCTCCCTTCGCGGCAGGGCCTCCCAGGACGGGACCAGGCCGGCCGGCGGTGTCGGCCGACCCCGGGTCCGGGTAGTTCCACCCCGGCTTCCGTGGGCCGTTCTGCCCCTGGCGGGGCATGCCGGAGACGGCGAAGAATGTCAGCGGGAGGGGGCGATTCCGAACGGCCGGGAGGGGGCCAGGGTCCGGGTGCCCCCCGTCGCCCCGGGTTCGGGTGACGTCTCGTCACGGCCCTGCGGCGCCGGGTGCGGCGGGCAGGGCGACGGCGTCCACCGGGCCGACCCAGATCCCGGTGACCCCACTGACGTAGCGCGCACCGCAGTGGTCGGACGGCACGACCAGCTGCGGGCCGGACGCGTCCAGCGGGGTGCCGTCGACGCTGGTGGCGAGCAGGATCCGCTGACCGCCGAAGTCCGGGTCGATCTCGGCCCAGGAGAGCACCGCCCGGTGGCCGTCGGCACCGGTGACGGCGAGGAGGAAGGCGAGCCGCTGCTTGCGGCCGGTGAAGTCGATCCGCGGGCGGGCGGCGCGCAGCACGTCCCAGAGCTTGGGCCCCTCGAAGCCGTGGCGCTGGAGCCCGCTGCCGAGGCAGTCGAAGCCCGCGTCGACCCGGTGGGCGGGCAGCTCGCGCAGCTCGGCCACGGTGAGGCGGAGCGGCTCGTCCAGGCTCCCGTGCAGGCGGACGGCGGGGGCTTCGAGTGCTCGGGCCGGAGTACGCATGGGCCTTCCCTCCCGGGCCGCACCGCGCGCGGCCCGGGAGGGCTGGTACCCGCGCCGAACCGCGAATACCCCACATGTCGACACAGTGTCACCCGCAGATGCCATGGACAACATGCGCGGAAGGCCGCATCTGCGGCTCGCACGGCGGGGTGCTGCCCCGATTCAAGCAGGAGCACAACCGGTCGAACGACTGGCGCCGCACACCAGGTCGGGGGGCCCGCACTGGGCGATCGAACAAGAGGTCGCCACTCGGCCAACCCTTGCATTTACGATGCCTGTGCCCACCCGCCCCTTGCGTTCGCCATGGGAACGAGCGGCGGGTCCGGCGCGGAGCACAAGGAGCGAGACATGATCGTCGGAGACCTGCTGGAACTGGACGGCCTGCACATCGGGGTCGCCTGGGCCACCCCGGAACTGCTCGGCCGCCGGGTCACCGGGGTGACGTCCACCGACCTCCAGGACCCCGCCCGCTACCTGCAGCGCGGCGAGCTGGTCCTGACCGGTCTGGTCTGGTGGCGGCCCGGGGACGCCGACGCGCCCGTCCGTTTCGCCAACGCGCTGCGCAGTGCGGAGGTCGCCGCGCTGGCCGGCGAGGGCACCCACGGCACCGTCCCCGAGGCCCTGGTGACCGCCTGCCGCACCCACGGCATACCGCTGCTGTCGGTGCCCTCCGGCACCAGCTTCCGGGCCGTCACCGACCGGATCTACCTGCGGCTGTGGGGCGACCTCCAGGCCGGGTCGCCGGGGGTGGCCGCGGTGCCGGAGGCAATCCGCCGCGAACTGGTCGGGCTGATGCACTCCGACGCCCCGCCGGGCGACGTGCTCGGGCACGCCGTGGCCAGGCTCGGCCTGCCCGACTGCTCGGTCCTCACCGGCGGCGGCCGACTGCTGGCCACGACCGCCGAGGGCACCGGCTCCCGCGGCGCCGTCCCGATCGGCCCGCCCGGCGACTCGCCGTTCGACGGCTGGCTGCTCCAGCCGCACGTCGAGCCCGCCCCGGACACGGCCACCGTGCTGCACGGGCTCGCCGAGCTGCTGGCCCCACTGGCCACCCGGGCCCGCGCCACCGCGGCCGCCCGGCGCCAGACCGCCGCGCGGGCCCTGCACCTGCTGGACCAGGACGGCCCCGGGCTGACCGACGCCCTCGGCGCCTGCGGCCTTCCGGACGGCGCCCCGCTCACCCCCGTCTCGGTCCGCATCGAGGGCGGCTCGACGCTCTGGGCGGCGGCGGCCCTGGCCGACGCCCTGCAACGGCTGGACGCCCCGTTCGCGGTCGCGCCGGACGGGAGCGCCGGCGCGGCGGGGGCGGTCGGCCTGGTCGCCGCCCCGGTGGCCGGGGTCACCGGCGCGTTGCGGGACGCCTGGCCCGCCCTGCAGTCCAGGCTGACCGCACGGCGGCTGCTGCGCGCCGGGGTCGGCCCCGCCGTCCCTCCGGACGCCGCCGCGCTGCGCGGGGCACTGGTCCAGGCCGGGTACGCGCTGGAGTCCCGGGCCGGCGGAACGGTCGGCAGCAGCGGCGAGCTCGACTCCCTCGCCGCACTGTTGCGCGGCGTCCCGGCCGAGGTCACGGCCGCCTTCCACGCCCGGCTGCTGGCCCCGCTGGCCGAGCACGACCGGCAGAACGGCGTCTCCCTGCTCGGCACCCTCGGCACCTTCCTCGACCACGACGGCTCGTGGTCCCGCACCGCCGAGGCTCTGCACATCCACGTCAACACCGTGCACTACCGGATCCGCCGGATCGAGGAGTTGACCGGACGCAGTCTGGCCCGCCTGGAGGACCGGCTCGACCTGCGGGCGGCCCTGCTCTGCGCGCCGCCACGGCGCGGCTGAGCCGCCGGCCCGGGAGCGGCCGGGTCAGACCGGTTCCTCCAGGCCGGTGAGCAGGCCGGCGATGTCCAGGCCGACCTCCAGGTACTGGACGAAGACCTCGGTGCCGAGCGCCCAGGGCGAGCGGCGGCGGCGGATCAGCCCGACGGCGGCCGCCCGGTCGAGGCCGAGGAGGATCAGGGTCTGGGCGACCACCAGGCCGGAGCGGTTGTAGCCGGAGTGGCAGCGCACCAGCACCGTCCGCCCGCCCCGGACGGCCTCCGCGGTGAGCGCCGCCAGTTCGCAGACCCGCCCCAACTGCCCCGAGGTCAGCGGCGCGTCGGGCAGCTCGGCGAGGTGGTGGTCGATCCGGGGCGCGGGCCCGTGGCCGGGGCGGCTAAACAGGCTGACCACCAGGTCGAACTCGTCGTCCACCACGACGGACCGCATCTCGCCCGCGCCGTCGAACCAGTAGTGCCCGCCCATCCACAGGCCGGGCCAGATCTCGCTCCAGGGCGCCGCGGGCGGCGGGGTGTCGCGATCGCGCTGCCGTGTTCTCATTCGCACGCCTCCCGAAGATCCGCTGCCTTCGGCTCAACGGCCCTGACCCGCAAGGGGTTCCGGCGCGCGACGAACAGTTGTTCCGGTGGTCGGTACCGGCATGCCGGTCAGTGGTCGGCGGCGCGCAGGCGGTCGCTCACCACACCCAGGGTCTCGGCGAGAGCGGCCAGCTGGTCGGGGGTGAGCACGTCGATCAGGACCTCGCGGACGGCGGCGACATGACCGGGGGCCGCGGCGCGCAGCGCCTGCCAGCCCTGGTCGGTGATCTCGGCGAAGACGCCCCGCACGTCGCTCGGGCAGGACCGGCGGAAGACCAGGCCCGCCTTCTCCAACTGGGTGATCTGGTAGGTCAGACCACTCTTGGAGGTGACCAGCCGGTCGGCGAGGTCGGTCATCCGCAGCGAGCCGTCGGGGGCCGCGGAGAGCTGGACGAGGATCTCGTACTGGGTGTGGGAGAGGCCCGCGTCCTCCTTGAGCTGGCGCTCCAGGTGGCGGGCGACGAGATTGCTGGCCGCGACGAACCCCCGCCAGGCGGCCATCTCGCGCTCGTCGAGCCATCGGGGTTCGTCCATGACCGCATCCTACTCCTGTTGTTCAAATTCGAACTCGGGTGTACCGTCGCAGCCATACGGTTCAAATTTGAACCATCTCGGCCCCGGCCCGGGTCCGAGAGCACCACGGGCCACCCGGGCCACCCCGGGCCCCACGGAGGAGACCCCGATGAGCACCGCCGCCCCCGAGCGCATGCCCACGCTCTACCTCTCGCACGGCGCGCCGCCGCTCGCCGACGACCCCGTCTGGCCCGGCCAGCTGGCCGCCTGGTCGACCGGACTGCCCAGGCCGCGGGCGATCCTGATGGTCTCGGCCCACTGGGAAGAGGCGCCGCTCGCCGTCGGCGCCACCACGGCCGTCCCTCTGGTGTACGACTTCCGGGGCTTCCCCGAGCACTACTACCGCGTCCGGTACGCCGCCCCGGGCGCGCCCGCCCTCGCCGAGAGCGTCCGGGCACTGCTGCGCACCCCCGGCACCCCTGTGCAGGACATCCCCGACCGCGGGCTCGACCACGGCGCCTACGTCCCACTGGTGGAGATGTTCCCGGAGGCCGACGTCCCGGTGCTGCAGATCTCGCTGCCCACCCTGGACCCGCAACGCCTGCTGGAGATCGGCCGCAGGCTCGCGCCGCTGCGCGACGAGGGCGTCCTGATCGTCGGCAGCGGGTTCTTCACCCACAACCTGCGGGCCCTCAGCACGGAGGGGCGGGTCTCCTCGGTGATGACGGAGTTCGACGACTGGGGACGCCGGGCCCTCGCCGCCCAGGACCTGGACGCCCTGCTGGACTTCGAGCACAAGGCCCCGGCCGGCCGCCTCGCCCACCCGCGCACCGAGCACTTCGCCCCGCTGTTCGTCACCCTCGGCGCCGGTGAGGCCGACCTCGGCAGCCAGCGCAGCGTGATCGACGGATTCTGGATGGGGCTGGCCAAGCGCTCGATCCAGCTCGGCTGAACCGGCCGGGATCCCGCCGGGGTCGGGTCAGCCCCAGGTGCGGGAGCAGAGGACCAGGCGGTAGCCGTCCGGGTCGGCCACGGTGACGCCGTGCTCGTCCCAGTAGGGGTTGTGCGCGGGGACGCGGGTGCCGCCGGCGGCGACGAGGCGGGCGACCAGGGACTCCTCGACCGGGGCGCCGAGGTAGAGGACGAACAGGTCGTCGACGGTGGGTGCGGGCTCGATCGGGCGCTCGGGGTCGCGGGTGAGCTCGAAGTGCCAGGGGCCGCCGGCCGGGCCGACCATCAGCAGGTCATGCTCGCCGGACACCCGCTCGGTGGTGCGCCACAGCACCTCCAGCCCGAGGCCCTGCACGTAGAAGCGTTCGGCGGCGGCGAGGTCACCGCAGGGGCGGGCGATACGGATGTGCGCGCTCGGATCGATCATGGCCGCCAAGCTACTTCAGGCCGCCTCGGCGGCGAGCGGGCGGGTCTCCCGGAACAGCAGGCCGGCGGCGAACAGCAGGGCGGCGGCCGTCGCCCCGTGGATGCCGAAGGCGACGGCGGCCGTACCGCCGTGGGTGAGCACGACGGCGGCGTCGGTGGCCGGGGTGAGGGCGGCGGCGAGCATGGTCCAGCCGAGGGCCCGGCGCAGGCCGAGGGCGAGCGGGATGAGGACGACCAGGCCGGAGACGATGTCGCGGACGCCCTTGACGTCGAGGTAGCCGAGGGCGTCGCCGGTGGGCGGGGTGACGCCGAAGCCGGCGGCGCCGGCCTCGGGGGCGAGCAGGAAGCGGATGCCGACCGCGATGATGCCCACGCCCGCGAGCAGGGTGATGCCGGTGGCGAGGTGGGCGGCGAAGCGGTTCTTGCGCATGGCGGGGTCCCTCCCGGTCCTGGAGCGCCACCGATCTAGCAGCGCTAGGTTCTATAGCGACGCTAGCACTGCCGGTGCTCGAATATCTAGCACTGCTAGAATTCTGAGCATGCCGACACAGCAGCGCCGAGAGCGCGAGCGCGCCGACCGCGAGTCGTTGATCGTCCGGGTCGCCCGGGAACTGGCCGAGGCCGAGGGCTGGGACGCCGTCACCACCCGCCGCCTCGCCGAGCGGATCGAGTACAGCCAGCCCGTGCTCTACAGCCACTTCGCCGGGAAGACCGCCATCGTCACCGCGGTCGCCCTGGAGGGCTTCACCGAGCTCACCAGCGCCCTCTCCGCCGCCCGCCGGAGCACCGCCGACCCCGCGGCCGCCCTCACCGCCGTCGCCCACGCCTACGTCGGCTTCGCCCAGGCCGGCCCCGCCCTCTACGAGGCGATGTTCACCCTGGCCACCGACCTGCCGTTCGGCCCGGAGAGCGCCCCCGCCCCCCTCCAGGCCGCCTTCGCCGAACTGGGCAACGTGCTCGGCCCGTTGGCCGGCGGCCGGGACCTGGTGCTGTTCGTCGAGGTCGGCTGGGCCGCCCTGCACGGCCTGGTCACCCTCGCCCGGGGCGGCCGCCTCGACCCGTACCAGCAGGCGGACCGGGTCGACCTGCTGGTCGGTCAACTGCTCGCGGTACCGCCGCCGTACCCGGTGTAGCGGGGTCTCGTCCCGGTCGGCCCACCATGACCCCCGGTACACGGGGCGGGACACAGTGGGCCGAGTCGCGGCAGGGTCAAGCGCACTTGTGTTGGCGGCGATCGTGTTCGTGGCGACGTCGGGGTGCACGTGGGCTCAACTGCCGCCCTGTTTCGGCCCGTCCGGGCCTACCGCCCATCGGCGCTTCACCGAGTGGAGCAGGGCCCGGGTGTGGGCCAGGCTCCACCGGGTCGTCCTGGACGAACTCGGCGCGCACGGCGAGCTGGACTGGTCGAGGTGCGCGGTCGATTCGGTGAACATGCGGGCCCTGAAAAGGGGGAGCTGACGGGTCCGAATCCTGTGGATCGGGGCAAGTACGGGTCGAAGATCCACCTGCTCACCGAACGCACCGGTTTACCCCTGTCGCTCGCAGTCTCCGGGGCGAACGTCCACGACAGCCAGGCCCTGATCCCGCTCGTCGACGCGATCCCGCCAATCCGCTCGCGACGCGGCCCGAGACGGCGCAGACCCGGCAAGCTGCACGGCGACAGGGCCCATGACCACCGCTTCGTCCGCGCCTTCCTGCGCCGTCGGCGGATACCAGCCCGCATCGCCCGCCGCGGGATCGAGGCCCCTCCAACCGCCTCGGCCGGCACCGCTGGGTGATCGAGCGCACTGTCGCCTGGCTCGGCGGCTTCCGCCGGCTCCACCGCCGCTACGAACGCAAGGCCGACCACTTCGCCGCCTTCGCCGCCTTCGCCAGCATCGCAGCAGCCATCATCTGCACCCGCAGACCCTCCGAATGAGATGTCCTGTCAGCCCCAGTTCTGCAGCTGCTGGAGCATGTCGGCGTCGCCCTCCATCCGCAGCGAGCCGCCCGGGATGCGCATGTACATGAGCAGGGCCATCTCGCTCGCCGTGCCGTGGATGGCCGCGGTGGGCTTGCTCTCGGCGGCCTCCGCCGCGGTGAGGCGGGTGAAGCGGGAACCAGCGGCGTCCACCGTCTGGCGCCAGGAGCCGGCCTCGGCTGCGTGGTAGTCCATGGTGGCGGGCTCGCCCGGCCACGGGACCGTGACGGTGCAGACGGTGGCGAGGAACTCCTCGATGGCGTCGACCGCCTCGGTCGTCGGCAGCTCCTGCGGGGTACCGGAGGCCAGCTGGGCGTCGTAGGTGTGGATCAGCGACTCCGGGACGCGGCGGCGGGCCACGGCGGCCACCGTGTGCGGCGAGGCCAGCGGCTCCCACCAGGCCCAGCAGCCCCGGTCCGGGCCGGCCTCGCGCAGAGCAGTAAGCAGCTGCTCCGTCGAGTCGGCCAGCCAGGTTATGAGGGCCTCGCGCTCCCTCGGCGCCGCCAGCCCGTCCTTGCTCGGCCGCTCGTCGCCCGGCGCGGTGTTCAGCACGATGTAGGCCCAGAAGCGGTCCCCCTCACTGAGGTGGTTCGCCAGGTCGTACAGCGTCCAGCCCGGGCAGGACGGGACGTCGGCATCGAGGCCGGGGGCCGCGGCGACGGCGGCGCGGAACGCGGCGGACCGCTCGTCAATCATCCGCAGCAGGGCGGGGAAGTGGAGATGCTCAGTCACGCAGACCTTGTATCACCCGGACCGGAACTCTCGCACTCGCTTTAAGGGGCTCTTGTGCTGGACCTGTGGGTCGGGTCATGCGAGTTGGCGTCGGGGCAGGGTGGGGCGGTTGCCGCCGAGGCAGAGCATGACGAGGGCGATGACGGCCTCGGCGGAATGGAAGCCGAAGCCTCTGCGGATGATCAGGCGGGTCTTGGTGTTCGTCGACTCGATCAGGCCGTTGGAGAGCTTCTCGACGATCGCGTGGAGGATGGCCTCGTAGTGGCGCTTGATCTTGCGCGCCAGATCGGTGAAGGCCGGAAGGCGGCACCGGACAGCCCAGGACAGCCATCGGTCCAGGGCCTTCGCCGCGGCCTGGACGCCCTCCTCGGCGGCGATCCGGTAGATCGTGCGCAGGCCCTCCTTCAGCAGGTAGGCGCGGTGCAGGCGGGGGTCGTTGGTCGCGATCCAGGCGAGTTTGACCTGCTGGCGGTGGGTGAGGTCCTCGGGGTTCTTCCACAACGCGTGGCGTGAGTGCTTGAGGCGGCGGGCGAGTTCGGGGTCGGCGGCCTCGCGTCGTGCCCGGTTCCACGCGGAGCGGCGTTCCTCGTCCAGGGCCTCGGTGGCCCAGGCCACGACGTGGAACGGGTCCATGGCGCGTACCGCGTTGGGAGCGCGCTCGGCGACCACGTCGGCGATCCACTCGGCGCCGTCGGCGCTGATGTGGGTGAGCCGGTGCGCGCGGTCGGCGCCCAGCGCATCGAAGAAGGAGCGGAGCACGTCCTTGCCGTGGCCGTCGGCCATCCACACCACCCGGCGGGAGTCGTGGTCGACCACGACGGTCATGTACTTCTGCCCGCGCCGGTAGGAGATCTCGTCGATGCCGACACGCCGCAGGCCGGCGAGCCGGTCAATCCCGGCGTCGGCGTCGGCCTGGTGGCGGGTGATGATC
Source organism: Kitasatospora sp. NPDC088346 (assembly GCF_044740765.1). NCBI lineage: Bacteria > Bacillati > Actinomycetota > Actinomycetes > Kitasatosporales > Streptomycetaceae > Kitasatospora > Kitasatospora sp. NPDC088346. The sequence continues at coordinate 288 of NZ_JBIURH010000042.1, read as the reverse complement.
GCGCCGACCGTGCGCCAGGCAGTCCGCATCAGCTGGGCAGTGGCCGCCTTGGAGCATTCGGTGGCCATCCAGGCGACTTGTTGATCGAAGTCGCGGGTGTGCCCGGCGTCGTGGCGGGCCCAGGGGACGGCGGCGACCACCACCCCGTGCCGCCGGCAGGTCACCCGGGGCGCGTCGGCCTCCAGGTAGAGCTTGAGGCCGGCGGCGTCCAGGTGACGCCAGCGCCGACGCCCCGCACCGGCGTCGAACCCCGGACAGCGGCTCCCACAGATCCCGCAACGGCGACGC
>NZ_JBIURH010000041.1:0-67845 GCF_044740765.1 Kitasatospora sp. NPDC088346 | reverse complement strand
CCGCCGCGAACGGAGCGATCTTCGCCTCCGCCAACGAACGCACCGCCTCACGGAGCATCTCGTGCTCCTCGCTGAGCCGGAAGAGGTCGAAGTCCTGACTCATGATGGGGATGCTCCTTAAGGTGTGGCACTCAGTACCCCTGATTATGCACACTCAGTGCCGTCCGGCCACCCTCCGGGCGGCATTCCGGCCCTCCGGCGGTGCTACCGTCCACCCATGAGCGAGGTGCGGGAGCAGGAACAGGTCCAGGGCGCGGGTGCGGGCGCGGCCAGCGGGAGGCCGACCACCCGGGACGCCCTGATCGAGGCGGCCTTCCGGCTGTTCCTGGAGCGCGGGTTCGAGCAGACCACCATCGACGACATCACCGGTCTGGCGGGCGTCGGCCGGCGGTCGTTCTTCCGCTACTTCCCCTCGAAGGAGGACGTGGTCTTCCCCGACCACGAGGGCGCGCTGGCCGAGATGACCGCCTTCCTGGAGGACTGCGGCGACGGCGGCGACCCGGTGGTCCAGGTGTGCGACGCGGCCCGCCTGGTGCTGCGGATGTACGCGGCCAACCCGACCTTCTCGGTCGAGCGCTACCTGCTCACCCGGAAGGTCCCCACGCTTCGGATCCACGAGCTGTCCGTCGTCTGGCGCTACGAGCGCACGCTCGCCGCCCACCTCCGGGCCCGCTACTCGGCGCGGTCCGACGGGGCGCTGCGGGCCGACGTGGTGGCCGCGGCCGTGGTCGCGGCGCACAACCACGCGCTGCGCACCTGGCTGCGCTCGGGCGGGGCCGGTGACGTCCGGGAGGCCGTCGACCGGGCGCTGGAGTTCGTCGTCGGGACCTGGAGCGGGCAGCCGCGACCCGACGGCGGGGACGGCCCGGCGCCCGCCGAGGACGTGGTGGTCCTGGTGGCCCGGCGCGGCACCCCGATGTGGCGGGTGGTGCAGGGCGTCGAGTCCGCGCTGGACGGCTGAGCGCGTCACCGCCGCGGCCGCCGGACGCCCCGGACGGGCGGCAGGCCCACGGAGGGAACTCAGTGCCTTTACACGGGGCACTGAGTGCCATATCTTCCTGAGCAGCATCCACCGGGAAGGAGCCGGACATGGTCAGCACTGGCAACTGGTCGTCGGCGTTCCGCGGAGGTGCGCGATGACACCGCTCACCGCCCTGGCACCCACCGGGCTGATCACCGCACCGCCGGCCGGCACCGGCGGCGAGGCCGCCCTGCGCTACCACCTGTGCCACTGGTGCCGCTCCGCGATGCCCGCGGGCTGCCTGCTCTGCACGGTCTGCGGCTCCGCCGACCTCGTCCAGCAGCTCAGCGCCGGCGCCGGCACCGTCCGGCGGCTGCTGCGCCCGACCCGTCGGGGCCTCTACCCCGGCCGCCCGTACCTGGTGGCCCTGGACGAGGGCTTCACCGTCCAGGCCGGCGTGATCGGGGGTCTGCCCGGCGCCGTGCCGATCGGAGCCCGCGTCCAGCTCGCCGTCTCGGACGACGACGGGCGCCTGCTCACCTTCCGGCTCTGCGCGACGGCCCCCACCGGACCGGCCGCCTGGACCGCCTGACCCCCACCGCCCTCCGTCACCGCCCACGGCGACCGCAGCACTTCCCACCGGCCGGCCGGATCCCCCCGGATCCGGCCGGCCGTCGTCGTGCCCGGGGGCCGAGCGCGCCGTCGAAGCGGCGGTGATCCGGCGTCGATCGTCGGTCGATCGGCGCTTCCTAAGGTGGTCCCGGCCGCCCGGGAACCCCCGGAGGCCGCCGCCGCGGACGGGGGCGCGGCCTCGATCCGAGGAGCCACCATGATCGACCTTGACGAGCCGTCCGAGCCGGACCCCGGCGAGATCCCCGTCCCCGCCGAGGGCGAGCCGGCCGAGGACCCGACGGCGACCGGTTCCTGCCGGTACATCCGCAGGACCACCGTCTGACGACCGGTCCGGCAGAGGAGAAGGCACCGAGGAGAAGGCAGCATCCCGATGGAGGCACCCGCGACCCCCCGGGGCGGCACCGCCCCCGGCCCGTCCACCGTCCGGTGCGCGCCGGCCCCCCGGACCCCGGCCCCGGCCGGCACCGAACGGCCGGCCGAGGACCGCGGCGGGGCCGGCCGGTGAGCCTCCGGGAGCGGGCCGCCCTGGTGGTCGCCGCCACCGCCCGGCGGCTGGCCGACCCGAAGGCCGTCGAGACACCCGACGGGCCGCCGCCGTCCGCCTTCCGGGCCGGCAGCCTGAGCGACGGCGCACCCGGAATCGCCCTGCTGCACGCGGAGTTGGCCCACCGGGACCCGTCGCACCGCACCGCCGCCCTGCGCTGGCTGGCGCGGGCCGCCGACCTCGCCAGCCAGCCCGGGCAGCCGCCCGCCCCGGGGCCGCAGGGCCTGTACGGGCCGGTCGCGGCCCTGTCGTTCGCGCTGCACCGCGCCGCGCCGTCGCCGGACAGCCATGCCGGGGCTCGCGCCCATCTCGCCGACCAGGTCTCGACCCTGGCGGTGCGGCGGGCCGACGGCGAGCAGGCCCGGATCGCGGGCGGCCGCTCCTGCACCACCCTGGCCGGGTACGACACGATCTCCGGTCTCGCCGGGATGGGCGGTCACCTGCTGGAGCTCGACCGGCCCGGACCGACCGCCCAGGTGCTCGCCACCCTGGCCCATCTGGCCCTGCCCGTCCGGGCGGGCGGCCGCGAGCTGCCCGGCTGGTGGGTGGCGCAGGACGCCACCACCTACCGCCCGGTCCCGCCGGCCGAGGGGCACGCCAACCTCGGAGCCGCGCACGGGGTGCCCGGACCGCTCGCCCTGCTCGCGCTCGCCTGGCGCCAGGGGATCCGGGTGCCCGGCCAGCGGGCCGCGATCACCGCGCTCGCCCGGTGGCTGTGCGACCGCGCCGAGGAGGACGCCGCCGGTATCTGGTGGCCCGGCCAGCTCTCCCTGGACCCGGCGCAGGACGGCCGGGCCGGCCGCCCCTCCTGGTGCTACGGCGGTCCCGGCATCGCCCGCAGCCTCCAGCTGGCCGGCATCGCCCTGGACGTGCGGCCCTGGCGGGACGCCGGCGTGGCCGCCCTGGGCGACGCGCTGACCCGACTGGAGCGGCCCCGCTCGGCGCCGCTCGACGACGCCGGGCTCTGCCACGGCTGGGCCGGACTGCTCCAGACCACCTGGCGTGCCGCCCGCGACAGCGGCGACCCCCGACTCACCGCGCGGGTGCCGTGGGTCGCCGGCCGGCTGCTGGACCTGGTCGACCGCAGCGGCCCGTTCGGCTTCGCCGCCGGCCCGGGGCGACGCGACCCGGAGGAGCATCCGGCCGGGTTCCTGACCGGCGCGGCCGGCGCCGCCCTCGCCCTGCACACCTTCGCCGCCGACACGGCCCCCGCGACCGGGTGGGACCGGGCCCTGCTGCTGGCCTGACCCGCGCGGTCACGCGGCCACGCGGGTCACGCGGCCACGCACCGGGACGTCGCCGACGGCACCGCCGCCCCCGCGGCGCGGCTCGCCAGCGGGCTCGGTGATCGGTTGTTGATCGGGCGTCGAACGCGGCTCCGCACACTGGCTCCCGACACGACGTCCGCTCCACCGAAGGGCAGCCCGACATGAGGCCTTCCGCTCGCCGCACCCCCGCCCGCCGCACGGCCCGGACCCGGACCACGCCCGTCCGTACGACCGCCCGCCGCTCGGACGCCGACACCCGGTGGACCGCCGTGGCGGTCCTGGCCGCCGGCCTGGCACTCGGCACCGCCGCCATCGCCGACACCGGCCTGCTGACCCCGTCCCAGCCGGCGGCCGGCACCTCCCGCACCACGGCGGCGAACCCGATCGGGCCGACCTGGAACAGCACCGGGTCCTGAGTCCGGCCCGAGGCGCGCTACGCCGCCAGGCCGCCGAGCAGTTCCTCGACGTCCGCGACGTCCGGCAGCCCGAGCCGGGCGAACAGCGCGCAGGCGCGCAGCAGTCTGGTCCTGGCCTCCTCGGCCCGGCCGCGTTCGGCGAGCGTGCGGCCCAGCACCACCAGGGCGTGGCCCTGGTCCCGGTCCGAGCCGAGGTCCTCGCACAGCCGCAGCGCCGCCTCCGCCTGGGTCTGGGCCTCCCGGTGGTGCCCGAGGACGCGCAGGGTGTCGGCCATCCGGTAGCGGGCGTGGGCGACCCGCTGGCGGATCCCCGCGGCGGTCGCGATCTCCAGGCACTCGCCGTAGCGCAGGACCGCCTCCTGGTACCGGCCGGTGGCGTGCAGGGCGAGGCCGAGCACGTACAGCGCGTAGCAGGTTCCGGGCTGGTCGCCGAGCCGGCGCAGGCCCGGCAGGACGCCCTCGCAGGCGGGGACGGCCTCGGCGGCCCGGCCGCTGCGGACCCGGGCCAGGGCCGCGTTGACGGTGGTCGCGATCTCGCCCGAGCGGTGGCCGAGCTCACGGGCCAGGCCGATCGCCTCGTCGAAGCTCCGGATCGCCTCGTCGTGGCGGCGCAGGAGCTGGGCCACCAGGCCGAGGTCGTTGAGGGCCTGGCGCAGGACGGCGGTGTCCCCGGCCTCCCGGCAGGCGAGGACGGCGAGCCGGGCCTCGTGCTCGGCCTCGGCGAGCCGGGTGTCCTTGAGGGCTGTCGTTCCGCACAGGAAGCGGGCCCTGCCCTCCGCCCGGCGGTCGCCGCGGCGTCCGGCGGCCTGGGCCAGCAGCCGTCCGGTGGGGGCGAGTTGGCCGTAGCGGGTGTCCTGGTGGAACGGGCTGAGGGCGAGCAGCAGGTCGATCGCGGAGCGCAGCGCATCCCCGCCGGGGCCCTCCCCGCCCCCGTCTCCGCCGCCCCCGTCCCCGTCGTGGTCGGCGGCGACCTGTGCGGCCAGCGCCAGTGCGCCCTCGGACTCGGTGTCCGCCCAGGCGCGGGCCGCCGCGAGGTCGGCGAAGGCCGGGCCGGGTGTGCGCGGCGGCCCGAGCGCGCCGGCGGTCGGGTCGCCCGGCACGGCGTGCCGGAACGCCGCGCAGGCGGTGGCCAGTTGGAGGTCGAGCAGCCGGGCCAGGGCGTCCCGGACGTCCTCGCGGTGGGCCCGCGCGTGCTGGCGGCCGAAGGCCCGGAGCAGGTCGTGGAAGCGGTAGCGGCCGGGGGCGGGGGACTCCAGCATGGCGACGTCGACCAGGGATTCCAGCAGGTCCTCGGCTTGCCGTTCGTCCGCGCCCAGCGCGGCGGCGGCCGCCGCCAGTCCGATGTCCGGACCGTCCACGCTCGCCAGCAGGCGGAAGGCCCGGGCCTGGTCGGACGGGAGCTGCCGGTAGCCGAGTTCGAAGACCGGTTCGATGGCGAGGTCGCCGGCGCGCAGTTCGCTGAGCCGGCGGCGCTCGTCGGCCAGCCGGGCCGCCAGCAGCTCGACGGTCCAGCTCGGCCTGGCGGCCAGGCGGGCGGCCACGATCCGGACGGCGAGCGGCAGGTGGCCGCAGGTGGCGACCAGGTCACCGACCGCGGTCCGCTCGGCGGCCGCCCGCTCGGCCCCGACCACGCGGCCGAACAGGTCCAGGGCCTCGGCGGGTTCGAAGACGCCCAGGTCGGCCTGGAGGCAGCAGGGCAGACCGGCCAGCCGGGGCCGGCTGGTGACCAGGACGGCGCACTCGCCGGGGCCGGGCAGCAGCGGGCGCACCTGTGCGGCGTGCCGGGCGTTGTCCAGCACGATGAGCAGGCGCCGCCCGGCGGACATCGAGCGGAACAGCGCCGCCCGGGCCTCGGCCTCCGGCGGTACGGCCTCCGGCGCGAGGCCGAGCGCGGTCAGGAACCCGGCCAGCACGTGCCCGGGCTCGGCCGGGTCGTGGTCGGTGCCGCGCAGGTCGGCGTGGAGCTGCCCGTCCGGGAAGGCGGACCGGACGCGGTCGGCGGTGTGCAGGGCGAGCGCGGTCTTGCCCGCCCCTCCCATGCCCGCCACCAGGACGACCGCCGGGCCGCCGCCTGCGGGCCGCAGCAGCGCGTCGGCGAGCCGGCCGACCAGGTCGGACCTCCCGGTGAAGTCGGCCGGGGCGCAGGGGAGTTGGGCAGGTCTGGGGATCGCCTCGGCCGGGCCGGGGTCCTCCTGTGCCGCGCCGGCGGCGTCAGCCGCCCCGGGCCCGGCGGTCACCACCGCGGCCGGCGGCCGGGCCGCGGTCAGCTCCGGGTCGCCCGCGAGGATCCGCTGGTGCAGGGCGGTCAGCTCCGCACCCGGTTCCAGCCCGACCTGGTCGACCAGCAGGCCGCGCGCCTCGCGGAACACGGTCAGCGCGTCGGCCTGCCGCCCGACCTGGCACAGCGCCCGCATCAGCAGGCCGTACGGGCGCTCCCACAGGGGGTGTTCGGCGGTCAGCAGCCGCAGGTCGGGGACGGCGCGGGCCTGCCGGCCGAGCTGGAGGTCGAGCTCCAGCCGGTCCTCCAGCAGTGCGACGCGCAGCTCCTCCAGCCGGGCCCGCTGCCGTTCGGCGAACGGGCCGGGGACGGCGGCCAGCGGCTCACCCTGCCACAGTGCGAGCGCCTCCCGCAGCAGCGCCGCGGCCTGCGCCGGACGGCCGGCCGCCCGCTCCCGGGCCGCCCGGGCGGCGAGCTCCTCGGCCCGCTGCACGTCGAGGCCGGGCTTCGGGAGGACCAGCCGGTACCCGTCGCCGACCGACACCAGGACACCGGGCGCCGAGCGGTCCCGCTCCAGGATCTTGCGCCAGCGCCAGGCGTAGGTGCGCAGCGTGGTGATCGCCGCGGCCGGCGGCTCCTCCCCCCAGAGCGCCCCGGTCAGTTCGGCGGCACCGGCGCTGCGGCCGGGACGCAGCAGCAGCACCGCCATCATCGCCTGCTGCTGCGGTGCGCCGACCCCGAGCCGGTCGTCCCCCCGGTACACCCGCATCGGCCCGAGCACCTCGAACCGCAGTTCCCCCACCATCCGTCACCCCATCGTCGCCGCCGACCGGCGTGCGAACTGCCGATCATGCACAGGGAATTATCGACGGTCCGCCGTGCGCGAACATCCCCCTGACCGGCGGGTCCGGGGCGGCGCCGAGGTCCCGGGATGGGGACATCACGACCGTGGCCGGTGTGCTATGCGCAGCCGGCGGGCCCGGCGGGTGAGGCGGGCCCGGCGGGCGCACGCACCGACCGCCGGAACGGGTTCCCGTTCCGGCGGTCGGTTCCGCACGGCCCTGTACTGTCGGCACCGCCCCGTGCTGTGCGGGGCCCCGCTGCACCCTCCTGCGCTCCGCGGTGCGGCCCCGCGGGCCGCGTGCCGTACGGCGGGGTGGTCAGCCGGCGTCGACCGGGCTGCCGTCGCCGTTGTAGGAGCCCACCGTGTTGTCGCGGCCCACATTGAAGATGTCGTCGCCGGCGAGCTGGTTGCCGTCGCCGAGGACGATCGCCCACGGGGCGGTGGTGTTGTCGTAGTCGATGTCGGCCACGGCGACGCCGGGCAGGCCGCCCGCCAGGCCCGCGGCGGCAGCCAGGACCAGCATCAGCTTGCAGGTGCGGTTCATGGTGTTCCCTTCCTCGACGATGTCACGGCGACAGTAGGGTTCCGCACTCGCCGGGCCCGGGATCTTGGGCCGTGCGGGTGTGTTGGACACGCCGCCCCGTCGGGCCGGTCCGGCTACCGGGGAGTTGGGTTCCGGTTTCGCCGCTCTCCTCAATTCCCATGGATGCCAAGGGATTTGACATGAACTTGAGGTCACGGCGGCCGGGCCGGCGGGGGACGGAAAATCATCCTCCGATTCGTCCGTTCGACGGTTTTCCGACCCGCGGGCCATGGCATGCTGATCACCGTTCCGGGCCGGCGCCCGGGCCGGGCACCCCGGGGGGCGGTGCCGCGCCGGCCCGCACCAACACCACACCTTTTCCTTGGAGTTGTGACACCAGTGGGGACTTCCAGCGGCGCGCCGGGACGCGCCGCGAGCACATCCGGCCGGCACGGGCCCGCCACCGCCCCGCCGGAACCCGGCGGCCGACGGCGCGGGGAGCGCCGGATGAGGCCCGGTGGCGGCGGCCTGACGCTGCCCCGGCTGGCGGGCTGGCTGCTCGCCGACGTCCTGCTGATGCTGCTCGTGGTGGTGCTCGGCACCGAGGTGGTGCCCGCACTGCCGTCCGCCGGCACCGCCGCCGGGCCGGACCGGGCCACCGCCCCGGCAGGACCGCCACCGCCCGCGCCACCACACGGCGCCTCGTCCGCGAGCCTGGACCCGCAGAGCGAGTCGGTGGTCGCGCACGTCGATCCGGACGCCCTGCTGGGCGGCTCACCGGCCGCCGCGGCGGACCTGGCCGAGCAACTGCGCCGGGGCATCCGGCCCTACCGGTCCCGCCGGGCGGCGCTGGTGCTGGTGTGGGGCTCGGCGGCGGCCTGCCGGGGCTGCGCCGCCGACCCGGTCCGCAGCGCCGAACTGGCCCGGCGGGTGGCGCCCGGGGTGCCGGAGGTCGCACCGGAGTTCTTCCCCGCCTACGACCCCCGGATCATCCGCGCCCACGAGGACGGCGAGGGGCAGGTGGGCACCGTCCGGCTGGAGCTGTTCTTCGTCCGGGACTGACGGTCGCGGGGGGGCGGACCGCAGCGCGGGGCGGGCGGGAATGCCGAGCGAAAGGTGAATGTTCAACCAATCGCAGACACCACGACCACCCGAAGGGAGCCGCAGTGAACACCGTCCACCGCGAGGAGACCACCACGGAGCGCTGGGCCCGCGCCGAGCTGTTCTTCGAGTCCAAGCAGTACGCCGAGGCCGCCCGGATCCTCACGGACGTGGTGGCCGAGGCCCCGGGCCAGGTGGCGCCGCGGCTGCTGCTGGCCCGTGCCTACTACCACTCCGCCCAGCTGCGGCGCGCCGAGGAGCGGCTGCGCGAGGTGATCGCGCTCGACCCGGTGGAGCAGTACGCCCACCTGATGCTCGGCCGCACCCTCCAGCGGCAGGGCCGCGCGGCCGAGGCGCAGGCCTCGCTGAAGCTGGCGGCCGCGCTCGGCGGTGACACCGCCGGCTGAGGCCGCCGCGCGCGACGAAGGACGACACGGCGGACGGCGGGCGGGTTCAGGACCCGCCCGCCGACCGCAGGTTGGCGGGCCGGGCGTCGTCGCGCACCAGCGCGCCGGCCTGCTCCGCCGGGAGCGGCCGCGCGAACAGGTAGCCCTGGCCGAGCGGGCAGCCCATGGCCGCCAGCAGGTCGCGCTGCACGGCGTTCTCGATGCCCTCGGCGATCACCTGGACGCCGAGGGTGTCGGCGATCCGGGTGATGCCCTCCACCAGGGCGTACTGCTGCTGGGAGAGCCCGAGCCCGTCGATGAAGGACTTGTCGATCTTGAGGACCGAGATCGGGAACTCCCGCAGGTAGCTCAGCGAGGAGTACCCGGTGCCGAAGTCGTCGATCGCGATCCGCACCCCGAGCTCGCGCAGCGCCTCCATGTCGGTGCGCACCCGCTCGTCCCGGCGCATCAGCACGCTCTCGGTCAGTTCCAGGATCAGCGTGCCGGGCTGGATGCCGCTGTGCCGGACCACGTTGCGGACGATGTCCACGAAGCCGGCGTCCCGGAACTGCCGGGCCGACACGTTGACGCTCACCCGCAGCGGGCGCCGCCCCTCCGCGCCCCGGCGGGCCGAGGTGGACCGCTGCCAGGCCGCCGCCTCGGCGGCGGCCCGCTCCAGCACCCAGGCGCCGAGCGGCACGATCTGCCCGCTCTCCTCGGCGAGCGAGATGAACTCCTCCGGCAGCACCATGCCACGCCGCTCGTGCGGCCAGCGCACCAGGGCCTCGAAGGCCACCAGCCCGCCGTCCGCCAGGTCGACGATCGGCTGGTAGTACAGCGCGAAGGCGGACTCGGCGATCGCGTCGTCCAGGCTCTCGTTGAGCTCGTGCCGCTCCACCAGGCCGGCCTGCAGAGCCGGCTGGTACCGGCACCACTGACGCTTGCCGGAGGCCTTGGCCGAGTACAGCGCCAGGTCGGCGTGGGTCAGCAGCTCGGCGGCGTCCACGCTGTCCTCGGTGGTGGCCACCCCGACGCTCGCGGCCACCCGGACGGTGCCCGAACTCAGCCGGAACGGTTCCTCGAAGGCGTTCAGCACGGCGTCGGCCGTGGAGCCCACGTCCGCGGGCGAGAGCGCGTCCTCGACCAGCACGGCGAACTCGTCGCCGCCGAGCCGGGCGGCCGTGTCCGACGTGCGCAGCGCGGTGGAGACCCGCAGCGAGACCGCGACCAGCAGCTCGTCGCCGATCGCGTGGCCCTGGGTGTCGTTGACCACCTTGAAGTCGTCCAGGTCCAGGAAGAGCACGCCCATCACGGTGCCGCGGCGCTCACTGCGGGTGAGCGCGTGCCCGACCCGGTCCTGGAAGAGCACCCGGTTGGCCAGTCCGGTCAGCGAGTCGTGGAAGGCCCGGTGGGTCAGTTCGCGCTCCATCTGCCGCTGGTCGGTCACGTCGCGCAGGGTCAGCACCAGACCGCCGACGGTCGGGTCCTCGCGCAGGTCGTTCCAGCGCACCTCGACCTCGATCACGCTGCGATCGCTGCGCAGCAGCCGCCAGTGCTCGCGCTGTTCGGCCTGCTCCCTGGTCCGCATCCGGGCCAGCGCCTGGTGGAGCCGGTGGCCCTCCTCCGGCGGGATCAGCTCGCTCAGCCGGACGCCCTCCAGGCTGGAGTAGCCCAGCACCCGCTGCGCCGAGGAGCTGGCGTACCGGATGTCGTCCTCGGCGGTGAGGATGAGGATCACGTCCGAGGCACTCTGCACCAGGGTGCGGAAGTACGCCTCGCTGTTGCGCTGGTTGACCTCGCGGCTGAGCATCACCCGCTCGACGGCCAGCGCCGACTGGGCCGCCAGGATGTCCAGGGTGCCCCAGAGCGCGGCGAGCTGGTGCTCGCTGCCGCCGACGATCAGGACGCCGATCAGCGGCTCGCCCATCGGCCGGTTCTCCAGCGCGAGCGGGCAGATCAGGGCGTGCGACAGCCCGCCGAAGCGGCGTTCCAGGCCGCCGCCGAGCTCCTCCGCCGGAAGCAGCCGGCTCTCCTGGAGTTCGCTGTCGGGCGGCACCCGCAGCACCGTCTCGATCTCGCCCTGCCGCACCCACAGCTTCCCGTCGGCCCGCACGCCGAGCAGCGCGACGTGACCGGGCGGGGTGGGCATCAGCGCGGACACGGCGGCCTGCACCGCGTCGGAGACCTCCTCGAAGTCCACCGACCTGGTGAGTGACGCTCCGGCCACTCTCAGTGCCCGTTCGCGGGCGACGGCGTGCCGGTGCACCAGGACGATCCCGCCCAGCCGGGCCAGGACCAGCAGGAAGAGCACCGCCGAGAAGGTGGCGATCACCCCCGCGTGGCTGGCGTCGCCGCGCGAGAGGTCGATCAGCAGCATCGCGGGCGCGATCATCGAGGCCGCGGCGAGCAGCGCCAGCCGGCCGCCGGAGATGTCCAGCTGCTGGGCCGGGATCGGCCGGGTCAGCTCGACCATGGACGGGTGCAGCGCCGCCGCGCCCCAGGCGCAGTAGAACACCGCCCAGCCGAGGTCGACCGGACTACCGATCCGCCACACGCCGTGCAGCTGGATCAGCCCGTAGGCGACGTCGGCGACCAGCATGCCGAGCGTGCCGAAGGCCAGCAGCCACAGGGCCTTGCTCTTGCCCCCGCGTGGCACCAGCAGCCGCATCAGCATCGCCAGGATGAGGATGTCGCCGAGCGGGTAGGCGATCGAGACGGCCTTCTGGAACCAGCTGAGGTCCGGGTTGCGCTCGTACGGGACGATCAGGTAGATCCAGGCCAGCAGGGCCAGGCCCACGGTCAGGATCAGCGCGTCGATCAGGCTGCCGCGGTCCTGCTGGGCGGTGCGCCAGCGGATGAAGCCGGAGACGCCCACCGCGTACAGCAGGTACTCGGCGAGGTAGAAGCCGTCGGCGATGGACGGGAAATCGAACTGGGCCAGGTACTCGGTCTGGATGACCTGGGCGATCTCCCCGACCGTGAAGCTGAGGTTCGCGAGCGCCAGCACGTACCAGTACTGCGGGTGGGCGGGCCGGTTCAGTCGGGTGCCGACCACGATGGCCGCGACACCGGTGAGACCGATGCCCGTCCACCAGATGATCCGTTCGTCCGGATTCTGGTAGTACACGACGGTCAGAACGGCCATCCAGCCCAGGTAACAGGCCATCAGTCGTTGTCTTCGACGCGTCAACCGAGCTACCTCCTTCGCGCCGTGGCGGATTCTGGAGGGGTCGATGCACGAGAGTTGGCCGCCGGCGACGCGGAGGCAGGGAGCCCAGCGGCTCCGTGACAATGCGTCTCAATGATACCCAAGGCCATTCGGGTGCCTATAGTCGAAGGTATCGGGGCCGGCCGAGGTCCGCAGCGGACAGGCCGGATCGCAGCAGCTCACCGCGTGCCGGCTCAGCGTCGTGTTCGCGTCGGTGGCCGGGCGGAGCACCAGCCGCCGTCCTTCTGTCTCCACACTCCCGAGGTCAGGCCGGTGGACCAGCCGAACCGCACCCCACAGCCGCAGTCCGGGCCGTACCAGGTGCTCATCAACGACGAGGCCGTGCACGCCCTGTGGCCGGACGACCTCCCCGTCCCGGCGGGCTGGCAGCCCGTGGCCGGGCCCGCACCCCTCCCCCAGTGCCTGCACGCGGTCGCCGAACGCTGGACCGACCTGAGACCGGTCAGCCGCCGGTGCGGCGGCGTCACGGTGCACGGGCTCTTCCGCCGGCAGGCCGCCCGCACCCCGTCGGCGACGGCGGTGATCGGCGACGACGAGCGGCTCAGCTACCGCGAGCTCGACCGCCGCAGCGACCGCCTCGCGCACGCCCTGCGGGCCGCCGGCGTGGTGGCCGACTCGGTGGTCCCGGTCTGCCTGGAACGCGACGCCGACATGGTGACCGCGCTGCTCGCCGTCCTCAAGGCGGGCGGCGCGTTCCTCCCGCTGGACCCCGCGCACCCCGCCCACCGGCTGCGCCAGCTGGTCTCGGACGCCGGCGCCGCGCTCGCGGTGACCAGCAGTGACCAGCACGGACGGCTCGGCCTGCCGGTGATCCTCGCGGCGGACTACCGGGGCCCCGGCGGTACGGTCTCCGTCCCGCCGAACACCACCGTGCCCGAGGACCTGGCCTACATGGTCTACACCTCGGGGACCACCGGGGTGCCCAAGGGCGTCCCGGTCAGCCACCGGACGATGGCACTGACCGTCTCCCGGGCGGCCGAGGCGTTCGGGCTCGGCCCGGCGGACCGGGTGCTGCAACTCGGTGCGCTGGGCTTCGACACCTCGCTGGAGCAGATCTTCGCCCCGCTGCTCAGCGGCTCGGCGGTGGTCCTCGGCGGCCGCAGCACCTGGGCGCCGATCGAACTCGCCCACTGGATCCTCGAACTGGGCATCACCGTCGCCGATCTGACGCCCACGTACTGGCACCGCTTCCTTGACCTGCTCACCGAGGGCGCCCGCCCGCCGGCGTCCCTGCGGCTGATGATCATCGGTGGGGACACCGTGCACGCCGAGGACTGCCGCGCCAGCCTGCGCCGGATGCCCACCGCCCGGCTGATGAACGCCTACGGGCTGACCGAGGCCGGCATCACCTCGACGGTGTGCGAGATCCTGCCCGGCATGCTGGCCTCGCCCGCGCACGCGCCGGTGCCGGTCGGCCGCCCCCTGCTGGGCACCTTCGTCCACGTCCTCGACCACACCCTGCGACCGGTGCCCCCCGGCGAGCGCGGCGAGGTCTTCCTCGGCGGCCAGGGCCTGGCCCGCGGCTACTGGCGCCAGCCCGGCCTCACCGCCCAGCGCTTCCTGCCCGAGCCGTACGCCGGTGACGCCGGCACCCGGATGTACCGCACCGGCGACTCCGCGCGCTGGCGCCCGGACGGCAACCTCGAACTGCTCGGCCGGACGGACGAGCAGGTCAAGGTCCGGGGCTTCCGGGTGGACCCGGCGGAGGTCGAGTCCCATCTGACCGAGCACCCGGCGGTCGGTCAGGCCAAGGTCCTCGCGCCCGAGGACATCGCCGGGGCCAAGGCACTGACCGCCTTCTACACCCCGGGCGAGGGCAGCGGGCCCGACTTCCGGGAGTTCCTGGCCGCCCGGCTGCCGGACTACCTGGTGCCGGCCGCGTTCGTCGCGGTCGAGCGGATGCCGGTGACGCCCAGCGGCAAGATCGACCGGCAGGTGCTGGCCGAGGCCGGCCGGTCCACCGCCCGCGTCGCCGGGGGCGTGACCAACGGCGGCAACGGACAGCGTGCCGGCCGCAACGGCGGGCGGCGCGGCAGCGAGGCCGCCGAACACGGACTGGCGTACCTCTGGGCCCAGTTGCTGGACGTGGACACCGTGGCCGCCGAGGACGACTTCTTCGCCCTGGGCGGCAACTCCCTGCTGGCGATGGAGATGCTCGCCCGCGCCCGGATCATGTTCGGCATCGGCGTCGACCGGGTCCGCGAACTCACCCGCGCGCTGCTCACCGACCCGACCCTGGGCGCCTTCACCGCCGCCCTGCACTCCGTCCGCCAGAGCCCGGGCGCCCCGGCGAGGCAGCCGGCCGGCCAGCGGATCGACTTCACCGGCGAGGCCGAACTCGGCGTCCCGGTACGGCGGATCGACCCGGCCGCGACCCGGCCGGAGCAGCCCGCGGAGATCCTGCTGACCGGCGCCACCGGCTTCTGCGGCGCCCACCTGCTGCACACCCTGCTCGCCACCACCGACGCCCAGGTGCACTGCCTGGTGCGGGCCCCCGACCCGGAGCACGCGCTGGAACGGATCCGCGCGGCCCAGCAGCGCTTCCTGCGCCGGGACCTCGACCCGGCCCGGGTCCGCCCGCTGGTCGGCGACCTGGCCGAACCGCTGCTGGGCCTGGACCGGACCCGGTTCGAGCAGCTGGCGGGCAGCGTGGACGCCGTCCACCACCTCGGCGGGCAGGTCAACTTCCTCTACCCGTACCACCAGTTGAGGGCCGCGAACGTGGCCGGGACCCGGGAGGTGATCCGGCTCGCGGGCCACTCCCGGGCCATCCCGGTGCACTACGTGTCCACCATGGCCGTGCTGGCCGGCTTCGGCCTCGCAGGCGTCCCCGTGCTCGACGAGGACACCCCGCTCGACCACGCCGAGCACCTCTCGGTCGGCTACGTGGAGAGCAAGTGGGTCGCCGAGGCGCTGCTGCACAACGCCGCCGCGGCGGGGCTGCCGGTCTCGGTCTACCGGGTCAACGACGTCACCGGCGACCTCACCACCGGCACGATGAACCTCGGCACCGAACTCTGCGCGCTCATCAAGTACTTCACCGACACCGGCGAGTTCCCCGACGTCGAACTCCAACTGGACTTCGTGCCCGCCGACTCCTTCACCCGCGCACTGGCCCACCTGGCCACCGACCAGCCGGCCACCGGGCAGGTCTACCACCTCACCAACCCCAACCCGGCGATGCTCCCCGCCCTGACCGACCGGGTCCGCGCCAGGGGCCGACGGACCGAGCAACTGCCCTACCAGGAATGGGTCCACCGCCTGGTCGGGTACGCGGCGGGGCACCCCGAGCACCCGATCACCCCGTTCGTCCCGCTGTTCGTGGACCGCCCGGCCGGGGCCGGGATGTCGATCAGCGAGATGTACTTCCGGCCGACGTTCCCGCTGTTCACCCGCGACCGGGCCGACCGGGCGCTCGCCGGCAGCGGCATCGACATCCCGCCGGTCGACGCCCGGCTGCTGGACTTCTACCTGGACCGGCTGGAGGCCACCGGGTACCTGGAGCCGGCGGCATGACCAGCCGGACCACCGACTGGTGGCACACCCTGGAACTGGCGGCCGCCCCGGCCGACGCGCCGGCCGCGTTCTGCGCGGACGTGGGCCCCGACAGCCTGCTGGCCGCCTACCGGGCCGGCCTGTTCCCGATGCCCGCCGCCGACGACTACGGCCGCTGGATGAACGAGGCGCTGTACGAGGAACGGGTCGCCGCCGGGGCGATCGCGGTACCCGGCAGCGACCGCGACCTCCCGTACCAGGTCGCCTGGTGGTCGCCCGACCCGCGGCCGGTACTGCTCCCCGGCCAGGCCCGGCTGGGCCGCCGGCTGGCCCGGCGGCTGCGCAACCGGCTGGACTGGTCGACCAGCGTCGACCGCGACTTCGGCCGGGTGGTCGGCCAGTGTGCCGCCGACCGCGAGCCGCGCTGGCTCACCGAGGAGCTCCGGCGGAGCCTGCTCGCCCTGCACGAACGGGGCTGGGCGCACAGCATCGAGGTCTGGCAGGGCGCGGAGCTGGTGGGCGGCGCCTTCGGCGTCCGGGCCGGGCCGGTGCTGAGCCTGGACTCGATGTTCCACCGCCGGCCGGACGCCTCCCGGGTGGCGGTCGCCGACCTGGCCGCGCGGTTCGGCGCGGTCGGCGGGCGGCTGCTGGACGCCCAGTGGGACAGCCCGCACATCCGCAGCCTCGGCGCCCGACCCCTCCCCCGGCAGGACTACCTGGACCTGCTGCGCTCCGGCCCGCCCGTCGGCGCACCGGCCACCGACCTGCTGCCGGCCGGCCGGCTCGTCACGGCCTGATGCCGCGCGGCGCCGGCGTCAGCCGCCCGCCGCCGCGGGCTGCGGATCCGGCCCGCCGGCCGGCGCGGTCCACGACACCGCCGGGGCGCGCTCGGCGGGCAGCGCC
Organism: Kitasatospora sp. NPDC088346; assembly: GCF_044740765.1. Lineage (NCBI taxonomy): Bacteria > Bacillati > Actinomycetota > Actinomycetes > Kitasatosporales > Streptomycetaceae > Kitasatospora > Kitasatospora sp. NPDC088346. The sequence goes on along the minus strand of NZ_JBIURH010000041.1, from coordinate 51,324 downwards.
GCGGCCGCCAGCAGCGGGACGGCGGCCGCGGCCGCGAAGGCCGGCGGGTACCCGTGCCCGGTGATGACGGCGCCGACCAGCGGCGGGACCAGCACGATGGCACCGTGCTGGCCCACCCCGTGGACGCCCAGCGCACGGCCGGCCCAGCGCGGCCCGGCGTACTCGGCGACGGCGGTGTTGTGCAGGCCGTTGGTGCTGACGGTCAGCCCGGCGGCCAGCAGCAGCGCGGCGGTACCGAGGGCCGAGTCCCGGGCCGCGCCCAGGGCCAGCAGCCCGAGGTCGGCGGCGGTGGCCAGGATCAGCACCCGCATCGGCCGTACCCGGCTGCCCACCCGGTCGGACCACCAGCCGGCCAGCAGCCGCACCCCGGCGCCGGTCAGGTTGGCCACCGCCAGGACGGTCCCGGCCAGGCCCGGCGACCAGCCGCGGGCGTCGATCAGGAAGACCAGCGCGAAGCCCGTGACGACGAACTGCGGCACGCACAGCAGCGCGGCCACCGCGTGCAGCCGCCACAGGTAGGCGCCCCGGTACGGCGCGGGGGCCGGGCCGGCCGCGGCGGGGGCGGGCCGGGGCGGGTCCTGCGCGAGGACCGCGATGGCGGTGCCCGCCACGGCGCACAGCCCGGCGCAGAACAGCAGCGCCGCGCCCAGGCCCGCGGCGGCGGCGATCGGCGGCAGGACCGCGGCGGCCAGGGCGGTCCCCAGCGGCTGCGAGGCCTGCCGGACCCCCATCGCGACACCCCGCCGGTCGGGCGGGAACCAGCCGATCACCAGCCGTCCGGACGCCGAGTTGACCGAGGAGCCGGTCGCCCCGGCCACCACCAGCAGTGCGCCCAGGGCCCGGACGCCGTCCGCGTCCGCCGCCACCGCCATCGCCGCCGCGGCCGGCAGCAACCCCGCCGCGAGCGCGATCCGTTCGCCGAAGCGGTCGGCGACCAGGCCCCAGCCCACCAGCGCGAGCAGGATCCCGAAGACCGGGCAGGACACCAGGACGCCGGCGGCCGGCAGGGACAGGCCGAACTCCCGCCGGAGGGCCGGCACCAGGAACGGCAGCCCGTAGAGCACCGTGGTGCTGGCGGTCTGCCCGGCGGTGCCGAGTCCCAGCATCAGCCACCTGCGGTGCGCGCGCTCCTGGTCCATGCCGGGACCCTACCGCCGGTGCCGCGATGTGAGACAGATCGTTCTGCATGTCGAGACGACTCCGGGAGCGGCGGCCGTGCACCGCCGCCCACGGTCCGTCAGGCCGTCGTCGAGGCCAGCGTGACAATGGTGATGTCCGACGGCGCCCCCACCCGCACCGGCGGCCCCCAGGCGCCCGCGCCGCGGGTCACGTAGAGCTGGGTGTCGCCGTACCGCTCCAGCCCGGCGACGGTCGGGTTGGCCAGCTCGGCAAGGTAGTTGCCGGGCCAGAGCTGTCCGCCGTGGGTGTGCCCGGAGAGCTGGAGGTCGACCCCGAACCGGACGGTCTGGTGGATGGTGACCGGCTGGTGCGCCAGCAGGACGGCCGTGCGGGCGCGGTCCCGGTCACCGAGCGCCTTGGCGTAGTCCGGGCCCTGGCCCTCGGCGGTGCCCTGGATGTCGTTGACCCCGGCGAGGTCGAACCAGGGCAACTCGGTGCGGGCGTTCTCCAGCGGGTGGATGCCGAGCTCGCGGACGAACTCGACCCAGGGCGCGGCACCGGAGAAGTACTCGTGGTTGCCGGTGACGAAGAACGCCCCGTCCCGGGCCCGGAGCTGAGCCAGCGGCAGGGCGGCCGGACCGAGCTCGGGCACCGTGCCGTCGACCAGGTCGCCCACCACGGCGATCAGGTCCGGCTGGGCGCGGTTGATGGTGTCCACGATCCGCTGGGTGTGCGCGCGGCCCAGGATCGGACCGAGGTGGATGTCGCTGACCACGGCGATCCGGTAGCCGTGCGCCCGGCGCGGCAGCTTGGCCAGCGGCACGGTCACCTGCTTGAGGGACGGCCCGCGGAGCACCCCGTACATCCCGGCGCCGACCACCATCGCCGCGGCGCCGCCCGCCGCGACCGCCACCGACCGGGCCACCAGCAGCCGGCGGCCCGGATCGGCCGCCGTACCCTCGCGGGCGGTCCCGGGGACGCCGTCCGGCGCCGGGCCCGGGTCCGGTACCGCCACCGCGCCCGCCCGCCGGGGCAGGCGCATCAGCAGCGGCCGGACGGCCTCCCCCACCGCCAGCGCGAGCACCAGGTACAGCATCAGCGCCAGCCACAGGAAGCCCGGCCAGGCGAACCACCGCTCCACGCCCAGCGGCAGCAGCCGCCCACCCACCAGCGCGCCGACGCTCAGCAGCGGCAGCACCACCGCGAGCACCGTGCCGACCCGCCGGTACCACCCGCCCGGCGCGGACACGTCCCGCACCAGCCGCCGCCAGAGGTACCACTGCGCAAGGCCGACGCCGCCGAGACCCAGCAGCAGGACGAGAACGATCACCATCGCGCCAGTATCCGTCCCACCCCGCCCGGCCCCCGCCGCCGGGTCGGCCTCCGGTTCCGCCCCGCCTGCGGTCCGGCGGACCGGTACGAGCACTCCACGGGACGCCGCCGGGCGGCGGCGGACGCCGGCGGACATCGGCGGCCGTGGGCGAGGCGGTGGCCGCTCCGCGGGCGAGGCGGTGGCCGCGATGGCCGCTCCGTAGTCGAACGGTCACCGCACGGCGAACCTCCGCGGCGGTACCTGTGAGGCCCGCCACACCGGCCGCGGGGACTACTGCCGCCGATAGTTGATGCCGGAGCGTGAGGGCGCGCCCGCGCCGGGTGTGGGGGCCGAGGACCCGCGAAGTCGGGTCCATCGGCCCTGGTCAGGCCAGAAGTTCCGGGCGGCGGGGAGGAAATGGTTTGGCGGATGTAACGGCCGGGTAAACCCTCCCGGCGCGCCCGTGGACCGTCCGGGCGCCCCGCCGTGACTACGACCGGCGATAGTTTTCAGCTCGTTGCCACCGCCGCGCGGGTCTGCCAAGAATGTGCCGTCGCCGGGCGGCGACGGCCCTCCTGGACGCCACGCCGCCCGCCCGCCCCGGTCCACCGACGGGGGTGCCACGGCCGTCCGACCCGGCTCGCGAGCCCGTTCCCCGAACACGTCCCGCGATACCCGTGTGCCCGACGCGGCCCCGCCCGACGGAAGAGGTCCTCCCCATGCAGCACCCCAAGCACCGAATGCCGCGCAACCGGCGGACCGCCCTGATCGCCGGCGTCGCGACCCTCGCCGTGGCGGGCTCCGCGACCCTGGCGCTGGCGCTGCCGCAGGACGACAAGGTCGCCGAGGCCGCCGCGCCGCAGACCGTGGCCGCGCAGTCCGCCCAGCCCGCGCAGCAGCTCGCCGACCAGGCCGCCGCCGACGCCGCGGCCGCCGCCCAGGCGCAGGCCGACGCGGACGCCAAGGCCGCCGCCGACGCCGCGGCCGCGCAGGCGCAGGCCGATGCGGACGCCAAGGCGAAGGCCGACGCCGACGCGAAGGCCGCGGCGGACGCGAAGGCGGCCGCCGACGCCAAGGCCAAGGCGGACGCGGACGCCCGGGCGAAGGCCGCCGCGAAGGCGAAGGCGGACGCCGACGCGCGCGCCAAGGCCGAGGCGGCGTCCCGCTCCCAGGCGCGCAGCCCGCTGGCCGCACCGGTGCCCACCGGCTCGCCCAAGGAGATCGCGGCCCAGCTCGTCCCCGCCGGGCAGCTGCAGTGCTTCAGCAACATCGTGGAGCACGAGAGCGGCTGGAACGTCACGGCCACCAACCCGTCCTCGGGCGCGTACGGGCTGATGCAGGCCCTGCCGGGCTCCAAGATGGCCTCGGTGGGCGCCGACTGGAAGACCAACCCGGTCACCCAGATCACGTGGGGCCTGCAGTACATGAACGAGACCTACGGCAGCCCGTGCGCGGCGTGGGCGTTCTGGCAGGCCCACAACTGGTACTGATCGGTAGCTCCCACCGGGCGGCCGCCCCCCGTTCCGCGGGGCCGGCCGCCCGTCGGCGTACCGACCGTAAGCACACGGTGAAGATATCGCGGAGCTGCGCTGACCTATGACCCTGATTGACCGGTTTCGCCTGACTTCCGGCCTTTGCCCGGGGCCGGTCCGCCGCTTAGCCTCCCGGCCATGGCTCCACCGCTCATCACCGTCGTGCTCCCCGCCTTCGACCACCACCAGCAGCTCAAGGACTGCCTGGACGCGCTGCTCGCGCAGTCCTTCCGGGACTTCGAGGTGGTGCTGGTCGTCGACCGCTCCCCGGAGTGCCCGGAGCGGGTCGCCGACGCGTACGAGATCCGCGACCCCCGGGTCTCGGTGCTGCGGCTGGAGGCCTCGGTCGGCATCGGCCGCGCCCGCAACGCCGGGGCGGGCCGCGGCACCGGCCGGTACCTGCTCTTCCTGGACAGCGACCACCTGGTGGCGCCGGACGCCTTCCAGGCGATGGCCGACCGGCTGGCGGAGACCGGCGAGGTGGACCTGCTGCTGTTCGGCCACGACCGCGAGCACCGCGGCCGCCGCTGGCCCGGCGGCGCCGCCGAGCTGCTCGCCGCGGCCGGGCCGGAGGTGTTCGGCCCGCTGGAGCGGCCCGAACTGCTCAGCGCTCCCCCGCTGGTCTGGGACCGCCTGCTGCGGCGCGGCACCGTCCCGGCCTTCCCGGACGGGCAGTACGAGGAGGTCCCGGCCGTCCACGGGGCGCTGCTGGCCGCCACCCGGGTGGCGGTGCTGGACCGCGAGTGCGTCACCATCCGGCGCCGGCACACCGTGCACCCCACCGGCTCGCCCGGCAGCAGCCACTTCGACGTCTTCCAGCAGTACGAGCAGAGCTTCGGGCTGCTGGACGGGCGGCCGGGCCACGAAGCGGTGCGACCGCACCTGTTCACCCGGATGATCCGGCACTACCTGTTCGTCTTCGACCTCGCGGGCTGCGTTCCGCGGGCCGAACGGCCGCAGTTCTTCCACCGCGCGGCCGAGCACTACCGGCGCTTCCTGCCACAGGGCTACCGGCGGCCGGACGGCCGCGAGGGGGTCAAGTTCTCGCTGCTGGCGAGCGGGGCGTACGCGGCGTTCGAGGTCGCCAAGCTCTCGCACCTCGCCCGCGGGGCCGTCGGCCGCCGCTGAGCCCCGGGGGCCGCGGCCCCTGCGATGATCTGGTCATGGCCACCGGTCTCGCGCACGCCCTGTCCGCCGCCCTGCGCGGCGAGGTCCGCTTCGGCACCGCCGAGCGCGCGGTGTACGGCTACGACGCGTCCAACTACCGCCATCTGCCGCTCGGCGTGGTCAAGCCGGCCGACACCGAGGACGTCCGCGCCGCGCTGGCGCTGTGCCGGGAGTTCGGGGTGCCGGTCGTGCCGCGCGGCGCCGGGACGAGCATCGGCGGCCAGGCGATCGGCCCGGGCGCGGTGGTGCTGGACCTGAGGCGCCACGTCAACCGGATCCACTCGGTCGACCCCGGCACCCGTACCGCCCGGGTCGAACCCGGGGTCGTCCTGGACGACCTCCAGCGGGCCGCCCGCCCGTACGGGCTGCGCTTCGGCCCGGACCCCTCCACGCACACCCGCTGCACCATCGGCGGCATGATCGGCAACGACTCCTGCGGCGCGCACTCCGTCGCCTGGGGCCGCACCAGCGACAACGTGGAGTCGCTCGACCTGCTGCTCGCCGACGGCACCGAACTCACCGTCACCGGCCCGCTCCCGCCCGCCGCCCGCGCGGAGCTGCGCCGCCGCCCCGGCCGCGAGGGCGAACTCCACCGGGCCCTCCAGGACCTGGCCGCCGGGAACCTCACCACCCTCCGGCAGGGCATGCCGCGGCTGCCGCGCCGCACCTCCGGGTACCCGGTGGACGCGCTGCTGCCCGAGCGCGGCTACGACCTGGTACGGGCCCTCACCGGCACCGAGGGCGGCTGCGCGCTGGTGCTCGGCGCGACCCTCCGGCTGGTGGAGTCCCCGCCGGCCCGGGTGCTGGTGGTGGCCGGCTACCCGGACGAGACGGCGGCCGCCGACGCCGTCCCGGCCCTGCTGCCGCTCGGCCCGCTCACCGTCGAGGGCATGGCCGCCGACCTGATCGCCGCCCTGCTCGCGGCCGGCCCGCGTCCGCCCGCACTGGACCGCCTGCCCGAGGGCGGCTGCTGGCTCTTCCTGGAGGCCGGCGGCGGCACCCCCGCGGAGGCCCTGGAGGCCGCCCACGCGCTGGCCACCGCCGTACGGCGGGCACCGCGGGCCACCACCGCCGTGGTCACCGACGCCGGCGAGCAGCGCCAGCTGTGGGGTGTCCGGGAGGCCGGCGCCGGGATCGTCACCCGGCTGCCCGACGGCGGCGAGGCCTGGCCCGGCTGGGAGGACTCGGCGGTGCCCGTCGAGCGGCTCGGCGGGTACCTGCGCGAGCTGCGCGCCCTGCTGGCGCGGCACGGCCTGCGCGGCGTCCCGTACGGGCACTTCGGCGAGGGCTGCGTGCACCTGCGCCTGGACTGGCCGCTGACCGACCCCGGACGGCTCGGCGGGTTCCGGACGTTCCTGGAGCAGGCCGCCGACCTGGTGGTCGCGCACGGCGGGTCGCTGTCCGGCGAGCACGGCGACGGGCAGGCCCGCGCCGAGCTGCTGCCCCGGATGTACCCGCCGGAGGTGATCGACCTGTTCGGGCGGTTCAAGCGGATCTGGGACCCGGACGACCTGCTCAACCCCGGCTCGCTGGTCGACCCCCGCCCGTTCGACGCCGACCTCCGCTTCCCCGGCCGCGACCTGCCGCTCGCCCTGCCGTACCCGCAGGACGACGGCAGCCTGCTCAAGGCGGTGCACCGCTGCGTGGGCGTCGCCAAGTGCGTCGACACCACCGGCGGGGTGATGTGCCCGAGCTACATGGCCACCGGCGAGGAGCGGCACTCGACCCGCGGCCGGGCCCGGCTGCTCGCCGAGATGCTGCGCGGCGAGGTCATCACCGACGGCTGGCGCTCCGAGGAGGTCCGCGAGGCGCTGGACCTCTGCCTCGGCTGCAAGGGCTGCGCGAGCGACTGCCCGGTCCACGTCGACATGGCCACCTACAAGGCCGAGTTCCTGCACCAGCACTACCGGCACCGGCTGCGCCCGGCCGCCCACCTGTCGATGGGCTGGCTGCCGCTCTGGCTGCGCGGCGCGGCCCTCGCCCCGCGCCTGGCGAACCGGCTGATGCGGCACCCCCGCACCGGGGCCGCGCTGAAACGGCTGGGCGGGATCGACCCCCGCCGGGCCCTTCCGCCGCTGCCGGAGCGGACCTTCGCCGCCTGGTTCCGCCGCTACCGCGCCCAGCACCCCGAACCCGTCGGCGCGCAGCCCGTCCTGCTCTGGCCCGACAGCCTGTCCAACCTGCTGGACCCGGCACCCGCCCGGGCGGCGGTGGAGGTGCTGGAGGCGCTGGGGTTCGCCGTCCGGCTGCCCGACGGGCCGGTCTGCTGCGGACTCACCCTGATCTCCACCGGGCAGCTCCGGCTCGCCCGGCGGGTGATGCGGCGCAGTCTGCGCGCGCTGCCCGCCGGCCTGCCGGTGGTCGGGCTGGAGCCGAGCTGCACGGCGGCCCTGCGCGAGGAGTGGCCGCGGCTGCTCGGCACCGCGGCCGGCGGGCTGCCGGAGCGGGTGCGCACGCTGGCGGAGTTCCTGGACGGCGCCGGGGTCGAGCTGCCGCACCTGGGCGGCCGGGCGGTCACCCAGGTGCACTGCCACCAGCACGCCGTCCTCGGCACCGCCGCCGACCGGCGGATCGAGGCCGGCATCGGCCTGGACAACCGGGTCCTGGACTCGGGCTGCTGCGGCCTGGCCGGCAACTTCGGCTTCGAGCGCGGCCACTACGAGGTCTCGGTGGCCGCCGCCGAACGCGTCCTGATGCCCGCCGTACGCGCCGCCGACCCCGACACCGTGGTGCTCGCCGACGGCCTCAGCTGCCGCATCCAGATCAGCCAGCTCGGCGACGGCAGGCGGCCGCTGCACCTGGCCGAGCTGCTCCGCCGGGCGCTGCGCGAGGGGGACCGCCCGCCGGCCGGTCCGAATCCCGACCCCGGCGCGGCGGAGGGTGCTTGAGCCCGTCCGAAAGGTCGGGCGCCGGGCGGACGGGGCGTCCCGCCGAACGCCCGCCGGGCGTCCCCGGGATCCATCGCCGCCTGCCGCGGGTCCCGTACCCGGGCTCGGACGCCCGCCGGGGTGCCGGGCGTGGGGTCGCGCCCGAGGTCGGTGAGCCCGGCCCGGTCGACGGTGCCGAGAAAGCCCGCGCGAGACCCCTGGGCAGCGGGGCTACCGCGCAGTAGCCTCACCGGGCCGAGCCACCCCCAAGGCCGGCCCACCCTGGAGGTCCGTATGCGTCCAGCCCTGTCCGTCAGGCTCGAACTCCTCCTCGCGGCCCTGCTGTTCACCGCCTCGGTGCTCGGCCTGGCGGGCGCCTCGACGGCGTCGGCGGCCCCCGTCGCGGACGGCCGCACCCCCACCCACTACCTCGCCCTCGGCGACTCGCTCGCCGCCGGGTACCAGTCGACCCCGGACGGCGGCCACGTGGTCGGCCGCGGCTACGCCCAGGACATCGCCAAGGTCCTCGGCGGCCGAGCGGCGGCGGCCGGTCAGCCGTTCGCCTTCACCGGCCTCGGCTGCCCGGGCGAGTCCACGGCCACCATGATCGACGGCGGCTGCCCCTACCCCCATCCGTACTCCGGGCCGCAGTTGGCCGAGGCCGAGAGCTACCTGCGGGCCCACCACGGGGACCGGGTGCTGGTCACCCTGGACATCGGCGCCAACGACATCGGCCACTGCACCGCCGGCGGCTCGATCGACGTCCCGTGCACGCTGGCCGGCGTGGACACCGTCCGGCACGGTCTCGACACCGTCCTGACCAGGCTGCGGGCCGCGGCCGGCCCGCACACCCGGATCATCGGGATGAACCTCTACGACCCCTACCTGGCCGCCTGGCCCACCGGCGACCAGGGCCGGGCCACGGCGCTGCTGTCGCTCCCGCTGGCCGATCTGCTGAACGCCGTCATCGGGACCGTCGACACCGCGCACGGGGTGCCGACCGCCGACGTGGCCGGCGCGTTCCGCACCAACTCCCTCTTCCCGACGGTCCCGTCGGGCGCCGGCCGGGTGCCGCTGAACGTGGCGCGGGTGCTGCAGTGGACCAACATGGCGCGCGGCGACATCCACGCCAACGACGCCGGCTACCAGGCGATCGCGGACACCTTCCTCGCCCGGCTCTGACAGCGCGTTCCTCGCCCGGCTCTGACCTCGCGCGCGTTGCCGCCCGGGACGGGAGCCACCCGTCCCGGGCGGGAACCGGCCGGTCGCCGTCCGGGCGCTACTCCGCGCAGATCGCGCCGACGAACTCGGCGACCCGCTCCTGCGGCATGTTCCGGGCGATGTCGGCCTCGCTGATCATCCCCACCAGCTTGTGGTCGGGGTGGTTGATCACCGGCAGGCGCCGCACCAGGTGCTGCTCCATCACCCGCAGCACCTGCTCGGCGTCCTCGTCCTCCTCGACCACCATCGGCCGCCCGACGGCGAGTTCGACGGCGGGGACGGTGCTCGGGTCGCGGCCCTCGGCCACGCACTTCAGGACGATGTCCCGGTCGGTGAGGATCCCCAGCAGCTTCTGGTTCTCCCCGCAGATCGGCAGCGCGCCCACGCCCCGGTCCCGCATGATCCGCGCCGCGTCGGCGAGCGTCTCGGTCTCCCCGACGCACTCGGCCCCCGGATGCATGATCTCTCTGGCTGTGGTCATGGTCAGGCCTCCCGACGACGTTGAACAGCCCGGTTACTCCATCCTGGGACGGCCCCGGTGGCCACGCCACCGGGGCCGTCGCCGAGCCACGCCGCCGCCGGCGGGCTCAGGGCTTCGCCGACTTCAGCACCTCGTCCGCCGGCACCTCCCGGGCCAGCACCTCCTCCGCCGGCACCTCCCGGGCCAGCACCTCCTCCGCCGGCACCTCCGCGGCCAGCACCTCGTCGGCGGGCACCTCCCGGGCCAGCACCTCGGCGGCCGGCATCTCGGTCGCGAGCACCCCGTCCAGGTCCGGCAGTTCCAGCTGCTCGACCGGGCGGGCGTCCGGCAGCGGCTCCGCCGGCCGGTCCGCCGCCTTGGCCTTCGGCCGCGGACCGCCCTCGGCCTGCTGGGTGGCGCTCTCCAGGAAGCGCAGCAGCTCGACCGGGAACGGCAGCACCAGGGTCGAGTTCTTCTCCGCCGCCACCTCCACCACGGTCTGCAGCAGCCGCAGTTGGAGCGCGGCCGGGGTCTCCGCCATGATCGCGGCGGCCTCCGACAGCCGGGAGGAGGCCTGGTACTCGCCGTCGGCCGTGATGATCCGGGCGCGCCGCTCGCGCTCCGCCTCCGCCTGCCGGGACATCGAGCGCTTCATCGACTCCGGCAGCGCCACGTCCTTGATCTCCACCCGGTCGATCTGGACGCCCCAGCCCAGGGCGGGGCTGTCCAGCATCAGCTCCAGCCCCTGGTTGATCGGCTCGCGGTTGGCCAGCAGGTCGTCCAGCTCGCTCTTGCCGATGATCGAGCGCAGGGACGTCTGGGCGACCTGCGAGATCGCGAAGCCGTAGTCCTGCACGTTGACGGTGGCCTTCACCGGGTCCTCGACCTTGAAGTACACGACGGCGTCGACCCGCACCGTGACGTTGTCCCGGGTGATGCCCTCCTGGCCGGGCACCGGCATCGTCACGATCTGGACGTTCACCTTCCTGAGCCGGTCCGCCACCGGCATGATCATCACCAGGCCCGGCTCCCGCACCCGGTCCAGCACCCGGCCGAACCGGAACACCACCCCACGCTGGTACTGCTGCACCGTCCGCACGCTCAGTCCGGCCAGCACCGCGAGCGCCAGCACCACCCCTATCACCACATCCAGAACGAGCATCGCGTCACCTCGGGCAGGACGGGGACCCGTTCTCCACGCTACTCCGCCGCGCTCCTCTAGGATCCGGACCATGGACGTGCGTCACCCCCACCCCGCCGACGGCGTCCGCGACCTGGCCCGGCTGGACGCCCTGGTCACCGGCTGCCGGGCCTGCCCGCGGCTGGTCGCGTGGCGCGAGGAGGCCGCCCGGGTCAAGCGGCGGGCGTACCTGGACTGGGACTACTGGGCCCGACCGATCCCCGGCTTCGGGCCGCCCGACGCCGCACTCGTCCTGGTCGGGCTGGCCCCCGCGGCGCACGGCGCCAACCGGACCGGCCGGATCTTCACCGGCGACCCCTCCGGCGACCTGCTCTACCGGGCGCTGTACGACCTCGGTCTGGCCTCCCAGCCGCACTCCGTCGGCCGGGACGACGGGCTGGTGCTGCACGGCGTACGGATCACCGACCCGGTGCGCTGTGCGCCGCCCGAGAACCGGCCGACCCCCGCCGAGCGGGACACCTGCCGCCCGTGGATCGCCAGGGAGTTCGAGCTGATGCGTCCGACCGTCCGCGCCGTGGTGGCCCTCGGCGGCTTCGCCTGGCAGGCGGTGCTGCCCGCACTCGCGGCCGCCGGACGGCAGCTGCCGCGGCCGCGGCCGGTCTTCGGGCACGGCGCACGGGTCGAGCTGCCGGCGGCGGACGGCGGTGCGCCGCTGGAGCTCTTCGGCTGCTACCACGTCAGTCCGCGCAACACCTACACCGGCCGGCTCACCCCGGCGATGGTCCGCGAACTGCTGGCCGAGGCCGCCGGGGCCGCCGGGCTGCGGTGACCCCCGCGCGACGCGGTCACGCGCCGGTCGGCCGGCGGACCCGCCGCCAGGCCTCGGGGAACTCCTCGCGGGCCCGGGCGGCCTCGGCGAGCTGCAAGCCGTACAGCACCCCGTAGCCGAAGCCCCCGTCGGACAGTCCGCGCAGCGTGTGGCCGGCGATCACGGCGTCCTGGTGCCGTCCGAGGACCTCCTGCACGGCCTTCATCCCGGCGGTGAAGGCCGCCGCGTCGGGGCCGGCCGTCTCCCCGGTGTAGCGGGCCCGCTTGGCCGCCTTGCGGACGTCGTGCAGGGCGGACTCCGCCCCGGGGCCGGTCGCCCGCCCGGCCGCCCGGACCCGCCGTGCGGTGCGGCGGTACTCGCGGCGGACCGCCCGGGCGAGCTCCGGCCCGGCGGGGCCGCGGGCCCGGCCGGACGGGAGCGGGCCCGCGCACAGGTCGGCGAGGGCCCGCAGCAGGGCCGGGAAGCGCGGTCCGTCGAGGGCGGCCAGCACCTCGGGGCGGGCGAGCAGCAGTTGTTCGCGCTCCCACTCGGCCAGGTCGGCCACCAGGTCCTCCCGGCCGTCCTCGGGCGGCAGCCCGCGGGCCAGGTCGAGCAGACGGGCACCGAGCACCTCGCAGTCCCGGGCCCGGCCCAGCGCGCCGCCGAGCCAGGCCAGCTCGTCCGCGACGGCGCCGGGGCCGCCGTCGGCGTCCGGCAGCAGCCTCCCGAACACCCGCAGGGTGCTGCGCAGCCGGCGGCAGGTGATGCGCATCTGGTGCACCGCGTCGGGCTCCTCCGCCCGGACGGCCGGGGCCAGCGCGGTCAGCCGGGCGGCCAGCTCCGCGACCCGGGCGGCCACCACCGCCCCGGCGGTCCGCTCGGTCCGATCCCTGCGGTGCGGCACGGCCTCCGCCCTCCCTCTCCGATCGGACCAGCCTAGTCCGCGGGCGTTCACGGCCGGAGCCGGATCGCCGCCGAAAGGGTGTCCCCGACCAGGGCGCCGAGGAACGAGACGGCGGTGACGTGCGGCGGTCGGACCCCGGCCCCGCCCGGCCGGTGACACTCACCACAGCCCGGGCGGGCCCGTCGGCCCGGGCCGGCGCCCGCCCGCGGTCCCACCCGGCGGCCGTCGGGCCCGTGCCCCCCACGGCTCCCGCGCCAGCCGGCGGCCGCCCGGGCGGGGCACGGCCGGCGGGCGAACGGGCGTGCGACCACCCGATGCGCCCTCCCGTCGGGCCCGGCTCCCGTGACATACTCCGGAACCATGACCGAGAACCAGGCGACCAGGGCCCTGCGGGCAGCGGTGTTCACCGCGCTCGCCGTGCCGCTCGCCGCCCTGGGACAGGTCCTGCTGACCGGGCGGGCGCTGTCGCTCACCCTGGTCGCCGTCGTCTCCGCGGCCGTGTTCGTGCTGTCGATGGCCCTCTCGGGCACCCGGCGGGGCTTCCCGCACATCGCCGCCGTCCTGGTCCCGGTCGAGCTGCTGCTCAACACCGCCTTCAACCTCGGCCAGGACACCTGTGCCTCGGCCGCCCCCGGCCACGGCGTCGACCTGCTGGTCTGCGGCGGCGGTTCGGTGAACGGCAGTTCGCTGCTCACCGACTGGGCCGGGCACTCCGGCGGCTGGGTCAAGCTGCTGGTCCTGCTGGTGCACGTCGGCCTCGCCCTGGTCGCGGCGGCCTGGCTGCGGCTCGGCGACCGCGCGCTGACCGGCCTCGCCGAGGCCGTCCGCGCCGTCCGGGCCCTGCTGCCCGCCCCCTGGCGGGCCCTGCTGCCGAGCAGCCCGCTCGCCGGCTGCCCCGCGGCGCTGACGCCGGCCCCGGAGGCCGAGCGGCCCCTGCTGCGCCAGGCCCAGCTGGTCCTCACCCCCGCGCCGCGGCGCGGTCCGCCGGCCCTCGTGCTCGCCGGCTGACGCCTCCTCCACGGAGGGCTCGGCCGGCCCCACCGGCCAACCCACCCCTCCCGCATGCCCGGCGCGCGTTCGCGCGGCATGCCGCAGTCCAGGAGTCGACGGACCATCATGAGCAACAACCAGCAGACCCCCCTCTCCCCCCGCGAGCGCATGAAGCAGGCGAAGCAGGCGGAGGCCCGCAGTGCCGCCGTCCGCCGCCGGGTGATCGTCGCGGCGTCCGTGGTCGGCGCGATCGCGGTGGTCGCGGGCGCGACCGCCCTCGCGATCGGCACGGCGGACAAGGCGGGCGGCAGCTCCGACACCTCGGCCACCGCCTCCGGTACGGGCTCCGCCCTGGTCGTCCCGGCCAACGTCTCCGGCCCGGACGGCACCCTCGTCGTCTACGGCAAGGCGGACGCCCCGCACACCCTGAAGGTCTACGAGGACTTCCGCTGCCCGATCTGCAAGCAGTTCGAGACCTCGGCCGGTCCGACGGTGCAGCAGCTCGCGGACGACGGCACCTACAAGATCGAGTACAACCTGGCCGCGTTCCTGGACAACAACCTCGGCGGCAAGGGCTCCAAGACCGCGCTGGCCGCGGCCGGGGCGGCGCTCAACGAGGGCGTCGACAAGTTCAAGCAGTTCCACGACGTGCTGTTCGCCAACCAGCCGGAGGAGCGCGTCGACGGCTTCGGCGACGTCAACCGGATCCTCCAGCTGGCCGAGCAGGTGCCCGGCCTGAAGACCGAGGCCTTCACCAAGGCCGTCACCGAGGGCACCTACAAGCCCTGGGCCGCCAAGGTCGCGAACGCCTTCAACGACAGCGGCGTGACCGGCACCCCGACCGTGAAGCTGGACGGCAAGCAGCTCACCATCTTCACCAAGACCGGCCCGGTCAACGGCGACCAGTTCAAGGCCCTCGTCACCCAGTCGATCGGCGGCTGACCCCGTGACCGCCCCCGCGCCGGTCGGCGCGGGCCGCCGGTTCGGCTGGCTGCTGCTGGTCGGCGGCCTGCTCGGACTCGCGGCCTCGGCCGTGCTGACCGTCGACAAGATCCGGTTGCTCGCCAACCCGGACTACCGGCCCAGCTGCAACCTCAACCCGATCATCAGCTGCGGCTCGATCATGCGGACCGAGCAGGCCGAGGCCTTCGGCTTCCCCAACTCCCTGATCGGCCTGGCCGCCTTCGGCGCCCTGGCCGCGGTCGGCGCCGGCCTGCTGGCGGGGGCGGCCTACCGCCGCTGGTTCTGGCTCACCCTCCAGGCCGGCACGCTGTGCGGGCTCGGCTTCGTGGTGTGGCTGATCGACCAGGCGCTGTACGACATCGGTGCGCTCTGCCCGTACTGCATGGTGGTCTGGGCCGTGGTGCTGCTGCTGTTCTGGTACACCACCCTGCACAACCTGCGGACGGGCGTCCTGCCCGCACCGCGCTGGTGGGACGCGGTCGCCCGCTGGCACTGGGTCGTCCCGGCGGCCGGGTTCCTCACCGTCGCCCTGCTGGTGCTCAACCGCTTCTGGTACTACTGGAGCACCCTGCTCTGATGGACCACTCTTGATGGCTCCCACCCGCGGTTTTCCGGGTGGGAGCCATCAGCGCGTCTGCGCTGGACCGTCCACGGGCCGTCGGAGCGGTCGGCCGGCGGGCAGTCGATGCCGAGGGGCGCAGTCGTCGATCGGGTCGCTCGCCGGCCCGGGCTCAGTCATTGATCACGTCCGCGGTCTTGAGGTCGTTGATCTTCTTCTGGTAGTCGTCCAGCCTGTCCGGGCAGTACACCTTGACCACCTCGGCGCCCGCCTCGAGGATCTGCTTGTCGACGATGACCGGACGCATCCCGGGGCCACCGGCGCCGTTGGCGAGCTGGACCAGCCAGAGGCCGCGCTTGAGCGCCGAGTTCGGGTCGTTGCAGACGACGCCGCCGTCCGTGCCGAGGGTGAGGGCGATGTTCTCGACGTTCCGGGAGGCGAAGCCGTTGGCGACCAGGGCGTCGTTCAGCCGGGTCGCCTTTCTGTGGGCCTCGTTGGTGGCCCTCTGCTGGGTGTACGTGAACAGTCCGATGATCATCATGGCGACCAGCACGACGATCGCGCCGATGTAGATCCAGCGGTGCTGGGACTGCATCCGGGTGGGGCTCATGCGATACCTCCGTCCACCGGCACGGCGTCCGCGTCGGGCTGGCGCCAACTGGGTTTGCGTGCCTTCAGGAAGCCGAAGGGGATGACCACTCCGAGGAGCAGCAGGCCGCCGCCGACGATGGCGACGTACGCCCAGCCGCTGCCGCCGCCGAATTGGGAGGACGGGATGAAGCCGATCACCATGGCCAGCGCGGAGGCGACGAAGCCGACCACGCAGAGCGTGGTGAGCAGCGGCGCGCGGTAGCCGCGAGGGTGGTCCGGCAGTTTGCGGCGCAGTTGGATGGCGGCCAGGAACATCAGCAGATACATGATCAGGTACACCTGGGTGGTGATCACCGAGAAGATCCAGTAGACGCTGGACACGTTCGGGATCAGTGCGTACAGCAGGGCGATCACCGTGGTGAGCAGGCCCTGGGTGACCAGGATGTTCTGCTGGATGCCGTGCTTGTTGAGCTTCTGCAGGTAGGGCGGGAGGTAGCCCTCCTGGCGGGAGATCAGCAGCAGGCCCTTGGAGGGGCCGGCCAGCCAGGTGAGCATCCCGCCGAGCGAGGCGGCACAGAGCGCGAACGCGACGATCGGGACCAGCCAGCCGATGTGGAAGTACTGGAAGAAGGCGTCGAAGGCCTGCATGACTCCGGCGGTGAGGCTGAGCTGGTCGGCCGGGATGACCCAGCTGATGGCCAGGGCCGGCAGGATGAAGATCAGCAGCACCATGCCCATGGCCAGGAACATCGACTTCGGGAACTCCTTGGCCGGGTCGCGGAGCTTGTTGACGTGGACCGCGTTCATCTCCATGCCGGAGTAGCTGAGGAAGTTGTTCACGATGAGCACCAGGCTGGCGATCCCGGTCCACTCCGGGAGGATGTGCGAGGCGTTCATCGGTGCGGCGGAGGCGTTGCCCTGGCCGAGGAAGACGAACCCGAGCAGGACCAGCAACGTGCCGGGGATCAGCGTGCCGATGATCAGACCGCCGGAGGCCAGCCCCGCGACGGCATTCGTGCCGCGGGAGGACACCCAGACGCCGGTCCAGTACAGCACCACGATGACGATCGCGGTGTAGACGCCGTTGCTGGCCAGCGCCGGGTTGATCACGTAGGAGATCGTGCTGGCCACAAAGGCGAGCAGGCTGGGGTAGTAGAAGATCGTCATGGCGAACTGGCACCAGACGGCGAGGAAGGCCAGTGGCTTCGACAGCCCCTGCGCCACCCAGTTGTAGACACCGCCGCTCCAGCCGGAGGCCAGCTCGGCCGACACCAGCGCGGTGGGCAGCAGGAACACGATGGCCGGCACCAGGTACAGGAAGACACAGGCGAGGCCGTACACCGCCATGGTGGGCGAGGAGCGCAGGCTCGCGACGGAGCTGGTAGTCATCAGCGCCAGCGTCAACCAGGTGATCTTCTGCGATCCGGCCGTTGCCCGCGCTTCGTCCGCAGCCCGGGCTCTGCTCGACCGCCCGGCATCGTCCGCCGGCACATCCGCACTGCTCATCGGATCCTCCTACACCGCGATCGGCTGCGAGCTGACACTTCACTCGGAAGGATCGTTGGGATGCCCGCCGTCGGCATGTCGGCTTAGGCCGTCCGGAGTCACCGTGCCAGGTCCGCCAGCCAGCGGTGCCCCGGGTGGACGCGGGCGAGGAGTGCGGCCAGCGTCCGCCGCGCGGCGCCGTCCAGCAGGGGGAGCGCGCCGGCGAAGTCCTGCTGGTCCTTCGGGCGGACCGCCTTGGCCTTGAACAGCAGCGCCAACTCCGGTGCGAGGTAAGGGATCCCGTCCGGGGTGCGGCGGACGACGGCGGTGTACGGCAGGCGGATCGACGGGTCGCGCCGGCAGATCCAGGTCGGGCCGTCGTGCGGCTCGCGGAACACGTCCACCAGGTAGCGGCCGGTCGACGGGTCGCGCAGCCAGGTCTGGTGGGTCAGTCCCGAGACCTCCGGCGTGAGCTCCCAGATCCGGTCGAACGCCACGACGTCGAAGGCGAACCCGGCGAACCTCGACCGGATCTCGGCGAACCCGGCGGCCGGGACGGCGATCTCCAGGTCACCGTGCTCGCGGGTCCGGCCGCCCCGGAACAGGTCGACGGCCCAACCCCCGGCCACGTACCAGGGGGTCGCGAGGCCCGCCAGCCGGGCCGTCACCTCTTCGGGTGTCCAGGCGCCCACCCACCGGGCCGCGGCCTCGGCCTCGCCGATCCGGACCCCGCCCGGGGGCGGCCCTTGGCTCATCCGGCCAGCGTACCGGGCTCCGGCGCCCGAACCGCCCGTCCGCGCACGGCTTCTGTCACACCGTCCACCGCACCGTCGGCGCCGGGCGGCCCCGGCGCCGCCCGGCGGTCCGCGGCCGTCGCCGGGGCGTCCGGGAGGCGCCGGGGCCGCTCACCCGTCGTCCTCCTCGCTCCTGGTCCCCGCGCGGGCCGCGACGAGGAAGAGGACGAGGGCGACGGTGGAGCAGCCGAGAACGATGAGCAGCCAGAACATGATCCTCCTTCTTCCCTCGTTCTCGGCACCCGGACGGCGGTACATGAGCACCGGAAAGCTCCGTTCGAATGCGGACGGCCCTCGGTGGGGCGGCCGCGGGGGCGTGACGGCGGTGGGCCGCCCCGGCACCACACCCGTGCGTTCGATCAGAGCGTCAACCCGTGCTGTCCGGACCGTCGAGCGCGGGTCGCGGCGGCCGCTGCGGGGCCCGCGGCGTTCACCCGTGCGGCCGCGGCGTGCTCCCGGGGCGACCGCGCGCGGCGCCGCCCGGGCTGCCGGGCGGATCGGCCGATGGCAGTCTGGGTCGCGTGTCCGACCCCGTCGCCAGACCCCGTGGGGGCAGCAGATGAGTCCGTCCGGAAGGCTGGCGTCGCTCCCCTGCGGGCGCCGCAGCAAGTGGGTCGTGCTGGCCCTGTGGCTGATCCTGGTCGTGGTGGCCGGGCCGCTGGCGGGCAAGCTGATGGACGTGGAGGACAACGAGGCCTCCAGCTGGCTGCCCGGCAGCGCCGAGTCGACCCAGGTCCTGGTGGAGCAGCGCACGTTCCAGCCGGTCGACACCGCGCAGGCGGTGGTGGTCTACGAGCGGCCGGGCGGCATCACCCCGGCCGACCGGGCCAAGGCCGCCTCCGACGCGGCGTCCTTCGCCACCGCGCCGCACGTGCTCGGCAAGGTGATCGGCCCTCAGGTGTCCGCGGACGGCCAGGCGATGCAGACCGTGGTGCCGGTGGAGATCGGCTCCACCGGCTGGAACGACCTGCGCACCGCCGTGGACGACATGCGGGCGACCGCCGCCGCCGGCAGCAACGGGATGGCCACCCACGTCACCGGCCCGGCCGGCATCGGCGCGGACCAGGCCGCGGCGTTCGCCGGGATCGACGGCACGCTGCTGTTCGCCACCGTCGCGGTCGTGGTGATCCTGCTGCTGCTCACCTACCGCAGCCCGACGCTGTGGCTGCTGCCGCTGCTCTCGGCCGGTGTGGCGCTGTTCGTCGCCCAGGCGGTGATCTACCTGCTGGCCGAGCACGCCGGGCTGACGGTGAACGCGCAGAGCGCCGGCATCCTGATCGTGCTGGTGCTGGGCGCGGGCACGGACTACGCGCTGCTGCTCACCGCCCGCTACCGCGAGGAGCTGCGACGGCACGAGGACCGGCACGAGGCGATGGCCTTCGCGCTGCACCGGGCCGGGCCGGCCATCCTGGCGAGCTCCGCCACCGTGGTCGCCTCGATGCTGTGCCTGCTGATCGCCGAGATGAACTCCACCCGCGGTCTCGGCCCGGTCTGTGCGATCGGCGTGCTGGTGGCGCTGGCCGCGATGCTGACGCTGCTGCCCGCACTGCTGGTGATCTGCGGCCGCTGGGTGTTCTGGCCGGTGAAGCCCGGGTACGGCACCGCGGAGCCGACCCGGACCGGCCGGTGGGCGCACGTGGGTGCGTGGATCGCCCGCAAGCCCCGCAAGGTGTGGATCGGCACCGGGCTGGCGCTGGCCGTCTGCTGCATCGGGCTGGTCTCGCTGAACGCCAACGGCCTGTCCACGGCGGGCACCTTCACCGGTACGCCGGACTCGGTGGTCGGCCAGGAGGTGCTGGTCGAGCACTTCCCGGGCGGCACCGGCGCCCCGCTGACGGTGATCAGCGAGGCGGCCCCGGCGGAGGCCGTCCGGGCGGCGGCCGCGACGACCCCGGGCATCTCGGCGACCACCCCGGCGATCGTCCACGACGGGCTGGCCACCTTCCAGGCCACCCTGAGCGACCCGCCGGACAGCGAGGCGGCCAAGGACACCGTGGACCGGGTGCGCGACGCCGTCCACGCGGTGCCGGGCGCGGACGCCAAGGTCGGCGGCAGCACGGCGGTCATCCTGGACGCCGGCCGGGCCGCCTCCGCCGACAACCGGGCGATCATCCCGCTGGTGCTGGGCGTGGTCCTGGCGATCCTGGCGCTGCTGCTGCGGGCGGTCGTCGCACCGCTGGTGCTGATCGCGACGGTGGTGCTCTCGTACGCGGCGGCCATGGGCATCAGCGCGTTCTTCTTCGCGCACGTGTTCCACTTCGACGGCCAGGACAACGCGTTCCCGCTGTTCGTCTTCGTCTTCCTGGTCGCGCTCGGGATCGACTACAACATCTTCCTGATGACGCGGGTCCGGGAGGAGTCCAGCCACCGGGGCACCCGGGACGGCGCCCTGGTCGGCCTGGCCGCGACCGGCGGGGTGATCACCTCGGCGGGACTGATCCTGGCCAGCACCTTCGCGGTGCTCGGGACGCTGCCGGTGGTGGGGTTCGCCGAGATCGGCTTCGCGGTGGCGCTGGGCGTGCTGCTGGACACCCTGGTGGTCCGGTCGGTGCTGGTCACCTCCCTCACCATCGACCTGGACCGGCACATGTGGTGGCCGAGCGCGCTCTCCCGGGTCGGCCGGCCGCGCACCCCGTCCCCGGACGTCTACGCGGGGCCGTCCTGAGCGGCCCGGCCCCGCCCGGGCGGGCAGGCCGGGATCCGACGCTTGCGCCGGATGCCTTACGGGACCAGGGACTTGCCCATGCAGATGCTGTCCGGGTGGTCCTTGTAGTAGCCGAACTTGTCGATCGGCAGGTAGCCCTCGGAGGCGTACAGCGCGACCGCCTCGGGCTGCTTGTTGCCGGTCTCCAGGACCAGCCTGGTCCGCCCGGCCTCGACCGCGGCCCGCTCCAGGTGGCGCAGTACGCCGCGGGCGAGCCCGCGGCCGCGGGCGCCGGGCACCACGTACATCCGCTTGAGCTCGGCGTCTCCCTCGCCCAGCCCCTCCTCGTCCTTCTCGTTGACCCGCCAGCCGCCGCAGGCGACCGCCGAACCGTCGAGGTACACCACCACGAACAGGCCGTACGGCGGGTCGAAGTGGTCGGCGTGGATCGAGGTCTGGTCCATGTCGCCGTAGCGGCGGACGTACTCCTGCTGGACCTCGGCCGACAGCCTCACGGCGTCAGGGTGGCCGAAGCCGGTGGTGCGCATCTCCATGGTGGTCAAGCCTACGGGGGCCGGCTCAGCGCTTCTCGAAGCGGGCCACCAGGTCCTCCTTGCCGAACATCCGGGCGGTGTCCAGGGCGGAGGGGGCGCCGGCAAGGGGGTCCGCGCCGCCGTCGAGCAGCGCGTCGACGACGGTCGGCTCGCCCTTGAAGACGGCGCCGGCGAGCGGGGTCTGGCCGCGGTCGTTGACCCGGTCCGGGTCGGCGCCGCGCTCCACGAGGGCCCGAACGGCGTCCGCGTGGCCGTGGTAGGCGGCCAGCATCACCAGGGTGTCCCCCCGGTCGTTGGCGAGGTCGGCCGGCGCGCCCGCGTCCAGGTAGGAGGTCAGCAGGGCGGCGTCGCCGCTGCGGGCGGCGTCGAACAGCCGGCCGGCCAGCGCGATGACCTCGGCGTCTGGCCCCTGCGGGTCGTCGGGCGTCTTGGCGGCGGAGTCGGCCATGGCAAACCTTTCGTGGATGACCTGCGGAGGAGCGCGTGGGGCTGCACACGGCACGGTATCGGACGAGGTCGGGGCCGTGCGGTGGCGCATCCGTTCGAGCGAATTTCCGGCCGGCGCGGAACCCGGCGCGGCAGGGCGGGGACGCCTGATGCGCGGCACGGCGGCCCGGGACGTACACAGCCGATCCGCCCGCCTCGCCAGATCCACCCGTTTGCCACACTCCATCATCTATTACTTTTTGTCACGATAAGAGCACTTTCGGTTACCACTGTCCCCACCTCTCCGAGGAGCAGAACCGTGATCCTCTCCATCTCCGGCATCGTCCTGTTCGGCACCATCGCCTTCCTGTTCTTCCGCCGGGACGGCCTGAAGATCTCGCACGCCCTGGTGTGCGCGCTCCTCGGCTTCTACATCGCGGGCTCCTCGATCGCGCCGAGCATCCAGGCGGGCGGCGCGAGCCTCGCCAGCCTCATCGGCGGCCTGAAGTTCTGAGCCGCGGCACCGATCGACGGCCCGGGCGCGGATCCCACCGCCCGGGCCTTGGCCGTCCGCCGGCCACCACCTGCCGTCCCACCCGCCCGGGGAGTCCCACGATGCCTGTCACCCGCCACCTCAGCCGGGGTCGCGACCTCGCCCGCACCGCCGGCGACCACGCCGCCGACATGTTCGCCCCGCTCGCCCTGATCGGGCGCGGCCTGCGCCACCACGCCGAATGGGCCAAGGAGCGCTGGGCGGCGACCCCGAAGGACCGCCGGGGTCCGACCCTCTTCCTGGGCGCCGCGGCCGCCGTCGGCATCGCCCTGCTGCCGCACGGCCCGCTGTTCGCCGCGGTGGCGCTGATGGCGAGCGCGGCGTGGGTCGGGCGGCAGCCCAGGGCGGCCGCCGCCCCCGCGCCGGACGTCGCGGAGGTCAAGCTCGCCGCGCTCTACGCCGCCCTCACGCCGTACCTGGCCGGACCCGAGGAGCTCGGCTCGCCCTACCGTCCGGACGGCGACCACAAGGACGTCTTCCACACCTGGGAGTTCGACGCCGACGGGCGGATGACCTCGCTGGAGCTGTCCTACCCGGTGTACTTCACCGACACCGAGCCGGCCGCCCGGGCCCGGATCGAGCAGGTGGTGCAGGGCAAGGCCGGCCGGGCGCGCGAGTACCGCTTCGACTGGGACGAGGAGTCCAACCGGCTCGCGGTCAGCGCGCTCGCCGAGCTGGCCACCGACATCGCGGCGCAGCCGTTCGTCACCACCCCCGGCGAGGTGGTGCTGGGCTTCACCGACAGCGGCAGCAGCCACCGGACCATCCCGGTGGTCCAGGACGGGGTGTCGGCCCAGCAGCCGCCGGTGGTCTGGCGGACCGGCCCGCGGTCCTCCGAGCCGCACCTGCTGGCGCTCGGCTCGGCCGGCGCCGGAACCTCCTCGCTGCTGCGCTCGATCGCCCTCCAGGCCCTGCCGCACGGCGACCTGGTGGTGATCGACGGCGCCGGCACCGGGGAGCACGCCTGCCTGGTCAACCGGCCCGGCGTGCACACCGTGGAGACCAGCCTGCACGGCGCGCTGGCGGCCCTGGAGTGGGTGGCGAAGGAGACCGAGCGCCGGCTGACGGTGCTGAACGCGGCCCGGCACCACGGCGTCGCCGCGCCGGAGGACGCCACCCGGCCGCTGTGGCTGCTGCTCGACCACCCCACCGAGCTGTCGGAGCTGGCCCAGGCCGAGGGCCGGCCCGACCCGCAGGACCTGCTGGAGACCCCGCTGCGGCACGGCCGGGCGGCGCGGATCACGGTGGTCTTCGCGGACGACATCGAGGCCCGTGAGCGGATCAGTGCGACCGTCCGGTCCACCTGCCGGGCCCGGGTGGTACTCGGCCCGACCACACCGGACACGGCGGCCGCCGTGCTGGGCGCGCCACTGGACATCGCACCGGCCTCGCGGACCCCGCTCGGCCGCGGGTACGCCCGGGTGGGCGCCGCCGCGCCGGTCCGCCTCCAGGTGCCCGCGACGGTCGATCCGCTGGACGAGGAGGTGTCGGCCCGGCTGCGGGACGCGGTGATCGCCCTTCTGCCGCACCGCGACACCCGGACGGAGGCACCGGCTCCGACCGCGGTGCCGGTCGCCGCGCCGGTGGAGGAGGCGATCCGGACGGCTCCGGGGGACGTGGTCGAGCTGACGAAGGACGCGCAGGCCGTCCAGGCCCGCCCGGCCTGGTAGGCCGCCGCGGGCCCCGGCCCGGGGCCCCGCTCGACCGGGCGCGCGACCGGATCCGGAGGTCACGACCAAGCGAGCATCAAGCGCATGACGATAGGCTGTCCCCGCGTCGATCAGGCGGTCGCAATGTGCACAAGATGTGACACAGAGGGTGATATCACCGCTCAGATGTGACAAATCGGGCGACGATGGGTACAAACAGGGGCGGCACGACAGGCGACGCCCGTCCCGGGACGGGAATCTTCGTCGGCGGCCGAGCGTTGGACCGAACGACGAAGACAGCGACCACTAGTCCTGTGGGCCAGAAGCCCGGGAGGCACGATTCATGAGCGAGCGAGCTCTCCGCGGCACGCGACTCGGGGCGACCAGCTACGAGACCGACCGCGGCATCGATCTGGCTCCCCGCCAGACCGTCGAGTATGCATGTCAGAACGGACACCGGTTCGAGGTTCCCTTCTCCGTCGAGGCGGAGATCCCCTCGATCTGGGAGTGCCGGTTCTGCGGCCAGGAGGCAATGCTGCTGGACGGTGATGAGCCGGAGGAGAAGAAGGTCAAGCCGACGCGTACCCATTGGGACATGCTGATGGAGCGTCGGACGAGGGAGGAGTTGGAGGAGGTGCTGGCCGAGAGGCTGGCCGTGCTCCGCTCCGGCGGGATGAATCTGGCGATCCATCCCCGCGACACCCGCAAGAGCGCATAACCGCTCCTCCGCCACGGCGGTAGGGCATGGGAAGGGCCCCGGGCTGATGCCCGGGGCCCTTCCCATGCCCTACCGCCCCCTGCTGCCCGGGCGGCGGGGCTCAGCCTCAGCCGGCGATCGGGGGGCGGTACGCGGTGTCCGGGCCGTCCGCGCCGGGCTGCGGGTGCTCGACGACCTCGCCCTGGATCACCTTGCCGTCCGGCCGATGGATGCGCAGCTGCTCCTGGAGGCGCAGGGCGTCGGCGAGGGGGTCGGAGCCGGCCCGTGCGGTGGACTGCAGGGCGCGGCCGGCCACCCGCCGGCCGAGCGCCCGCCAGAGCGCCCGGGTGGGCGGGAACAGCAGGCTGAGGCCGAGCAGGTCGGACAGGAAGCCGGGCACGATCAGCAGCACGCCCGCCAGGACGGTCAGGCTGGTCCCGGTCTGCGCCTGCTCGGGCCGGGGGTCCCGGCTCTGCTCGACGGCCGCCGAGAAGGCCCGCAGGCCCGCCCGCCTGATCAGCGAGCCGCCCAGGAAGACCCCGGCGACCAGCAGCACCAGCACGGCGAACCAGCCGACCGCACCGGCCACCACCGTCAGCAGCCAGATCTCCAGCACCAGCCAGGCGGTGACGGCGAGCGGCAGGAAGCGCCGCACTCGACCCCGGGGGGCCGGGCGGACCTGGTCGGTTGTCTGGGCCACGGTACGAATCCACTCCATCGCGGTGCTCTCCGCACCGCCGGTGGACTCCGGCCGCGACTACGGCACCTGTGGGGTCAACGGCTCGGAGTCGGTCGATGTTCCACCCGAGCGGCGGCGGCGCAGGCCGGCCGCGGCCGCGAAGCCGCAGGCCAGCAGGCCGGCGACGGCGAGCGTCCACTCGGGTGCGGCACCGAGCCGGTCGGCCACCGTGCGGCCGTCGCGCAGCGGGACGGCCGCGTTCAGCACGGCCGGGGTCAGCTCCTCGGTGCGCGAGACCACCGAGCCGTCCGGGGCGATGACGGCGCTGATCCCGCTGGTGGCGGCGATCAGCACCGCGCGGCCGTGCTCGACGGCGCGCAGCCGGGACATCGCGAGCTGCTGCTCCGGCTGCCCGCTGCGGGCGTAGGTGGCGTTGTTGGTCTGCACGACCAGCACCCGGCCGCCCTGGTCGACGGTGTCGCGGACGATCTCGTCGTAGGCGACCTCGAAGCAGATGACGTCGCCGATCCGGGCCGGGCCGACCTGCATCACGCCGTTGTGGGTGCCCGGGTAGAAGTCGCGGGCGACCCGCTGGAGGCGGGAGATCACCTGGGACAGCTCGGCGCGGAACGGCACGTACTCGCCGAACGGCACCGGGTGCTGCTTGGTGTAGGAGGCGCCGGGGCCGGTGGCCGGGTCCCAGACGATGCCGTTGTTCTGGACGTGCTGCAGGTCCGGGCCGTCCACCAGGGCGCCGACCAGGGTCGGCACGCCGATCCGGCGGACCGCCTCGTCGATCCGGGCGTACGCGGCCGGGTCGGTGTACGGGTCGAGGTCGGAGGAGTTCTCCGGCCAGATCACCAGGTCGGGCTGGGGCGCCCGGCCGGCCGCGACGTCGGCGGCGAGCCGCTCGGTCTCGGCGGCGTGGTTGTTGAGCACCATCATCGGGCGGCCGAGGAAGTCCATCCCCGGCTGCGCGACGTTGCCCTGCACCAGGGCCACCTTGACGGTCTCGGCGCCGCCGGTGGGCACCGGCACCAGGTAGCCCGCCAGCAGGGCCGCCAGGGCCCCGCCGGCGCCCAGGGCGGCCAGCGGGAGGGAGCGGCGGGGGCCGCGGCGCAGCCGCAGGGCCGCCCAGGCCAGCAGGGTGCCGCCGAGGGCGACCGCGAAGGTCACCAGCGGGGCGCCGCCGAGCGCGGCCAGCGGGGTGAACGGGCTGGCGGTGTTGGCGAAGGCGAGCCGTCCCCACGGGAAGCCGCCGAGCGGCAGCCGGTCACGGGCCCACTCCTGGGTGACCCACAGGCAGGCCGCCCACAGCGGCCAGCCGGGCAGCCGGGAGGTGAGCGCCAGGGCGCCGCCGAGCGCGGCCAGGAAGAGCGCCTCGACGACCGACAGGCCGACCGTGGCGTCCCAGCCGATCACCCGCAGCCAGGACAGCAGCGCCAGGAAGAACGGCAGCCCGAACGCGAAGCCCGTCCAGGCGCCCTGGCGGACGGTCCGGCCCCGGGTGAGCAGCGAGAGGGCCGCGACGGCGAGGAAGGAGAGCGGCCACAGGTCGTACGGCGGGAAGGCGGCCGCCAGGAGCAGGCCGGCGAGCACGGCGAGACCGGTGCGGGGCAGGCCGGCCCGGATCCGGGTGAGCCGCCCGGGGCGGGCGGCGGCCGGTGCCGGCGTCGTGGCGTCCATCGCCGGTGTCTCCTGCGCTGCGGGCAGTGCCACCTGCGCACCACCTCTCTCGTCGTGCCTGCTCTCGGTCGCGGGCCGTCCGAAGAAGGTACCCCGCACCAGTATCCGTCCGGGCCACGGGGTGTCCCAGGTCACCCCGTGGCCGGACCGGGTTCAGGCCCGGAAGACCGTGCGCCCGCGGACGACCGTGCGCAGGCAGCCGGGCAGCGGCCGGCCGGGGGTGAGGTCGGGCAGGCCGGGGGTGCCGGAGCGGGGGTCGGTGGACCAGCCGGCCACCCGGTCGTCGGGGGCCTGGACGACCAGGTCGGCGGAGTCCCAGACGGCGAAGCTGGCCACCGCGCCGGGCACCAGGACGCCGTCCTGGTCGCGGCCGAGGGCCCGCCAGCCGCCGCGGGTGTGGGCGGTGAAGGCGGCCCGCACCGAGATCCGGTGCTCCGGGGTCCGGTGGAACGCGGCGGCCCGCACGGTGCCCCAGGGGTCGAGCGGGGTGACCGGGGCGTCCGAGCCGAAGGCCAATGGCACACCGGCCCGCAGCAGGGCGGCGAAGGGGTTCAGGGCCGCTGCGCGCTCGGCGCCGAGCCGCTGGACGTACATGCCGTCGGGGCCGCCCCAGGCCGCGTCGAAGGCGGGCTGGACGGAGGCCGTCAGACCCAGCTCGGTGAAGGCGGCGATCGCCTTGTCGTCCAGCGACTCGGCGTGCTCGACCCGGTGCCGGGCCGCCCTCACCCGGGCCGCGCCGACCCGGTCGGCGGCGGCCCGGACGCCCTCCAGGACGGCGCCGACGGCGGCGTCCCCGATGGCGTGGAAGCCGGCCTGGAGGCCCGCCTCGGTGCAGGCGGCGACGTGGTCGGCGACCTGCTCGGCGCTGAGGTAGGCGGTGCCGGTGTGGGCGGCGTCCGCGTACGGGGCGTGCAGGCAGGCGGTGCGCGAGCCGAGCGCGCCGTCCACGAAGAGGTCGCCGCCGGCGCCGACCGCGCCCAGGCGCCGCGCGGTCTCGACGCCGTTCAGCTCGCCCCAGTAGCCGAAGACCTCGGGGCCGTCGGTCTCGGCGGCCAGCGCGAGCAGCGCGGCGAGGTCCTGCTCGGAGGAGATCTGCGGGCCCGCGCACTCGTGCAGGGCGCCGATCCCGAGCTCGGCGGCCCGGGTCAGGGTCGCCAGCTGGGCGGCGCGGCGCTGCTCCGGCGTCAGGTGGGCCAGCGCGGCGGCGCGTACGGCGTGGTGGGCGTCGCGGCTCAGCGGGCCGTCCGGGTGGTGGCCGGGGAGGGCGGCCAGGCCCTCGGTGAGGGCGCGCAGCGCGGTGGAGGCGAGGGCGGAGTGCACGTCGGTGCGCGACAGGTAGACGGCCGCGCCGCCGGTGGCCCGGTCGAGCTCGGCCACGGTGGGCGGGCGGCCCTCGGGCCACTTGCTCTCGTCCCAGCCGTGGCCGATCAGCACGCCGGCGGGGGCGCCGGCGGTGAAGGCGGCGATCCGGTCGAGCGCCTCGGACAGGCCGGGGCAGCCGGTCAGGTCGAGGCCGGTGAGCGCGAGGCCGGTCGAGGTGGCGTGCACGTGGGCGTCGACGAAGGCGGGGGTGACCAGCGCACCGGCCAGCTCCACCACCTCGTCGGCGGTGTCCGCGTACGCCTCGGCGGCGCCGTCGCTGCCCACCCAGGCGATCTGCTCGCCCTCGACCAGCATGGCGGTGGCGAAGGGGTCGGCGGGGCTGTAGACGTTGCCGCCGCGCAGCAGGACGGTGCGGTTGGTGCGTTCGGTCATGGGCCCAAGTCTGCACCCGACCCACCGGGTCAGAGCTTCGGGGGGCGGGCCTCGTACGGGGTGGAGAGGACCACCGTGGTGCGGGTGGAGACGCCGGCGGCGGACCTGATCCGGGCCAGCAGGTCCTCCAGGTCGCCCGGGCCGGGCACCCTGACCTTGAGGATGTAGTTCTCGTCGCCCGCGACGCTGTGGCAGGCCTCGATCTCGGGCAGGGCGACCAGCCGGTCCGGGGTGTCGTCCGGCGCGCTCGGGTCGAAGGGCTTGACCGAGATGAACGCGGTCAGCGCCAGGTTGACGGCCTGGGCGTCGACGATCGCCGTGTACCCGCGGATCACCCCCCGCTGTTCGAGGCGGCGCACCCGCTGGTGCACCGCCGAGGTGGACAGGCCGGTGGCCTTGCCCAGGTCCGTGTAGCTCATCCGGCCGTCTTCGAGAAGCAGCTGGACGATGCGCTGGTCGAGATCCTCCACAAGGCGCAAACCTAGCGCCCCGGACGGCCGATCGCCGACCCGGCAGCTCACGGGGGCGGGAACCGGCCCGCCCGGCGGCCCCGGCGCGGACCGGGCCCCGGGCGGGCCCGCGATAGCGAACCGGCGCGTTGCAGGAGGCACATGCCGGAAGAATGTGGCGAAGGACACACCCCGTGCATCATCGTGCGCCGACCTGCAGGGTTATGACGGTCCGTCGGCGGGAAGTGCTGCTGTTGGCCCGGGCTTACCGGGCCGGCCCGATCCGAGGGGGATCCCGATGCCCACCACCGACCAGCGCTCGCTCCACACCGAGGACGAACACACCCGGGACGACCAGGCCGCGTTCGGCCCCACCGCCGGGTCCGACCCGGGCGAGGCCGACACCTGGGAGATCGTCCGGGTGCACTGCCCGTCCTGCGACCGCCCGATCGCCCTGGTGGGCGACGAGGAGCGGCTGCCGCAGCACGCCGTCCTGCCGACCGCCTGGCACCCCTTCTCCCCCGCCGTCTGCGCCGGCTCCGGCACCGCCACCGACGACCTCGCCGAGTGCGACACCCCCGAGCACGCGGGCACCGACCTCGCCGAGCTGCTCTCGCTGCCCGCCGAGCTGGACTGGCGCACCCAGCCGTTCTCGCACGCCGGCCCGGTCCGCACCGTGGAGCACGCCCCGCAGGTGCCCGCCCAGCGGGGCACCCCGGCGCGGCGCTGACCCGAGGGCCCGCAACCGGCCGGGGCGGCCCCGGGGCCCGTCAGCGGCCGGTCAGGTGCCGACCGATCACCAGGCGCTGGACCTGGTTGGTGCCCTCGACGATCTGCAGCACCTTGGCCTCCCGCATGTACCGCTCGGCCGGGTAGTCCTGGGTGTAGCCGTAGCCGCCGAGCACCTGCACCGCGTCGGTGGTGACCCGCATCGCGGCGTCGGTGCAGAACAGCTTGGCCATCGCCGCCTGCTTGGAGAAGGCCAGGCCCGCGTCCTTGAGCCGGGCGGCGGCCAGGTAGAGCGCCCGCCCGGCCTCGATCTGGGTCGCCATGTCGGCGAGCATGAAGGACAGCCCCTGGAAGTCGGCGATCGGCCGGCCGAACTGCTGGCGGGTGCCCGCGTAGTCCACCGCGAGGTCCAGCGCCGCCTGGGCGACACCGATCGCGCAGGCGGCGATCCCGAGCCGGCCCGAGTCGAGGGCGGCCAGCGCGATCTGGAAGCCCTGGCCCTCCTCGCCGACCAGCCGCTCGCGGGCCACCCGGACGCCGTCGAAGTGCAGCTGCGCGGTCGGCGAGGAGCGCATGCCCATCTTGTGCTCCGGCGGGGCCGCCGACAGGCCGGCCGCCCCGCCGGGGACCAGCAGGCAGCTGATGCCGCGGGCGCCGTCCTCGCCGGTGCGCACCATGGAGCTGTAGAAGTCCGCGTGGCCGCCGTGGGTGATCCACGCCTTGGTGCCGCTGACCACGTACTCGTCGCCGTCGAGCACCGCGCGGGTGCGCAGCGAGGCCGCGTCGGAGCCGGACTGCGGCTCGGACAGGCAGTAGGCGCCGAGCTGTTCGCCGCTCAGCATGCCCGGCAGCCAGCGGTCGCGCTGCTCGTCGGTGCCGAAGACGGCCAGCGCGTGGCAGGAGAGCGTGTGCACGCTCACGCCGAGGCCGACGGCCAGCCAGCCGGCCGCGAGCTCCTCCAGGACCTGGAGGTAGACCTCGTAGGGCTGGTCGCCGCCGCCGTACTGCTCGCCGTACGGGAGGGAGAGCAGACCGGCCCGGCCGAGGGTGCGGAACACCTCGCGCGGGAAGCGGTCACCGGCCTCGTCGGCGGCGGCGTGCGGTGCGACCTCGTTCTGCACCAGCTCGCGGGTCAGGCCGAGCAGCTCGCGGGCCTCCTCGCTGGGCAGCTGACGGTCCACGGGCTTGGCGGATACGGCGCTCATGGCTGCGTCTCCTCGATCGGGCGGGCCCAGGTGTGGCGGGCCCGGTACGGGGCTGACGGGTCGGGTGGACCGTCACCGGGCGAAGTGAACGCTCGTTCACAGGCACGGCGAAGCGAGTATGCCCGAAATACCCCTGGCCAGTCACTGTCTCGGGTCGATCACGGCCCGGAAGCCCACCTAGAGT
Organism: Kitasatospora sp. NPDC088346; assembly: GCF_044740765.1. Classification (NCBI taxonomy): domain Bacteria; kingdom Bacillati; phylum Actinomycetota; class Actinomycetes; order Kitasatosporales; family Streptomycetaceae; genus Kitasatospora; species Kitasatospora sp. NPDC088346. Next base: position 20,201 of record NZ_JBIURH010000041.1, on the reverse strand, counting down.
GGCCTGGTGGTCGACCCCCCGGGCCTGCCGGAGCCGTTGGACGGGCTCGCGGCCGCGTGCCGAGCCCTCCCGCCGTCCCTGGGCCCCGTCCGGCTGATCGCCGTGGACGGGCACGCCGGATCCGGCAAGACCACCTTCGCCGGACGGCTGGCCGCCGCGCTCGGCGGCGCCCCGGTGGTCCACCTGGACGACCTGGCCACCCACGAGGAGCCGTTCGGCTGGGTCGGGCGGCTGCGCCGGCAGGTCCTGGAGCCGCTGGCGGCCGGACGGACGGCCGCCTACCCGGCGTACGACTGGACGCTGCGCCGCTTCACGGGCCTACGGCGCGCCCCGGCGGCGCCGGTGGTGCTGGTGGAGGGGGTCGGTGCGGGCCGGCGGGCGGTGCGCCCGAGCCTGGCCGCCCTGGTGTGGATGGAACTGGCGGCGGACGCGGCACGGGCCCGCGGCGAGCTGCGGGACGGCCCGGACCTGGCGGAGTTCTGGGCCGGCTGGGCCCGCGCGGAGCACGCGCACTTCGCCGCCGACCCGAGCCGCCGGTACGCGGATCTGCAGGTCGACGGAGTCACCGGGCGGATCGTCCGCGGCACCCTCGGTCAACCCGTGACACGCCCTTGACCTGGGGCATCGTCAGGACTTAGGTTTCTTCACGTCGGGAGATTGTTGATCCCGCAACTAAGACTCGGCGCCTCCGACTTGTTCCCCCGTGAGCCGGAGGCGCCGTTGCTTTCTCCCACGCCCGCGCGCCGAGGGCCCACGGCCCAAGCGCCGCTTGGATTTGAAGCGGTGCGGCACCCTTCCGGATCAGCTCCGCGCCGGTACGATTCCATCGGGCGCGCAGACGCCCCGGGGGTTGCGGACGGACGGGCGGGACGTGCCTGCCGCTCGTCGACCGACTTGGCCTCGATGCACTCGGCGGGGGGCGTGAGTGACGGTGGAGACGTCCGACATGGGGACCGGAGGCGGGCCCGCGCAGCAGGCCGACCGTGCCTGGCTGCGGGCCACGGACGCCTACGCGGCGGGCTCCTACGCCCGCGCCGAGGAGGAGTTCCGCGCCGCGGTCGAGCTCGACCCCGCGATGGCCGACGCCTGGCTCGGCCTGCACGCCCTGCGCAGCGACACCTCCGGCGCCCTCCTCGCGATGTACCGCCACCAGGACCGCTTCGGCGAGCAGCGCCGGCGCCACCGCCGCCCGCTCAGCTCCTGGTACTGGCTCGGCTGGTGGGTGCAGCCCGTCCTGGAGGACACCCGCGACCTGCTGCTGGCGCACGCCTCGCACTGGCTGGACGGCCGGCACCTGACCGAGCTCGACCGGGCCCTCGCCGAGTGCCCGCCGCCCGAGCAGGACCCCTCGGTGCGCTTCCTGCACGCCTGCCGGTCCTACCTGCTGAAGGACTGGGAGCAGTTGATCAGGGAGACCGACCAGCTGCTGGACGACCCCGTGCTCGGCATCGAGGCCGGACTGTTCGGCGGCATGGCCCGGGTCCGCCTCGACATGTGCGCTCAGGCACAGGCCCCGCTGGCGGCCTCACTGGCCCGCTGCCGCTCCGAACAGCCGCAGCGCAAGGAGCTGCGCTACTGGCTGGCCCGGGCGTACGAGGGCGCCGGGCGCAGCGCCGCCGCGCTGCCGCTCTACCGGGCCGTGCACCGGGCCGACCCGGCCTTCATGGACACCTCGGCCCGGCTGGCGGCGATAGCCGCCGACGGGGTCCTGGACGGGCTGCTGCTCACCGACGAGGACCGCTCGGTGCTCGAACCGGCCCTGCCGGACTCCGAGTTCGCACCGGACCCGGCCGGCGGTTACGACCCGGCCCCCGATCCGCCGCCCGCCGCGGGGCCGCTGGCCGAGCGCTCCTGCGCGCCGGTGGCGGAGCAGGCCGCCGACGGGCCGGCGGCCGACCGGCCGGGGCGCGCCGCCGCCGAGCCGCCGGCCGCGCAGGCCGCGCAGGCCACCGGCGCCGTGACGTACCCGCCGTCCCCGGGCACCGCCGCGGGGACGGGCCCCGGTGGCGACGGCCAGCTCGACGAGGCCCTCGCGGCGCTGGAGCGGATGGTCGGGCTGGCGCCGGTGAAACGCCAGGTCCGGGCGCTGTCGGCGCAGCTGAGAATGGCCCGGCTGCGGGCCGACCAGGGGCTGCCCGTCCAGCCGCCGAAACGTCACTTCGTCTTCTCCGGCCCCTCCGGCACGGGCAAGACCACGGTGGCCCGCATCCTCGGCCGGGTCTTCCACGCGCTCGGCCTGCTCTCCGGGGACCACCTGGTGGAGGCGCAGCGGGCCGACCTGGTCGGCGAGTTCCTCGGCCAGACCGCGGTCAAGGCCAACGAGCTGATCGACTCCGCGCTGGACGGCGTGCTCTTCATCGACGAGGCCTACAGCCTCTCCAACTCCGGCTACAGCAAGGGCGACGCGTACGGCGACGAGGCGCTGCAGGTGCTGCTCAAGCGGGCCGAGGACAACCGCGACCGGCTGGTGGTGATCCTGGCCGGCTACCCGGCCGGGATGAACCGCCTGCTGGCCGCCAACCCGGGGCTCAACTCCCGTTTCACCAGCCGGGTGGACTTCCCCAGCTACCGGCCCGCCGAGCTCGCCGAGATCGGCCGCACGCTGGCCTCGGCCGACGGCGACGGGTGGGACGAGGACGCCGCCGAGGAACTGGCCTCGATCTGCGCCCACGTGGTCGGCGAGGGGTGGATCGACGACCTCGGCAACGGCCGTTTCGTGCGCACCCTGTACGAGAAGTCCTGCGCCTACCGCGACCTGCGGCTGTCGGCCCAGCGCGAGATCCCCACCCGGGAGGACCTGGCCGCGCTGCGGCTGCCCGACCTGCTCCAGGCCTACGGCGAGCTGATCGACGGCCGCGGCGCGTAGCGCCCGGGGCGGCACGCGGCCGCCCCGGGCGCGGGCGTGGGTCAGGCGCGGGCGGCCGGGCGGTGGTCCGGGTCGTGGACCTCGCCCACCAGCTCCTCCAGGACGTCCTCCAGTGCGACCAGGCCGAGCTGGCGGCCGTCCGGGTCGGACACCACGGCCAGGTGGGCGGCCGCCCGGCGCATCGCGCCGAGCGCGTCGTCCAGCGGGAGGGTGCCTCGCAGCACCGTGACCGGACGCCAGAGCCGGGCCGGGACGGGGGCGTCCAGGTCGTCCACCTCCAGGGTGTCCTTGACGTGCAGGTAGCCGCGGACGGTGCCGTCGGCGTCCATCACCGGGAAGCGCGAGAAGCCGGTGCGGACGGCGAGCCGCTCGATCTCGCGGCCGGTGACGTCGGTGCCCACCGAGACCAGCTGGTCCGGCGGCAGCAGGACGTCGGTGACCGGCCGGTGGCCGAGCTCCAGGGCGTCCTCCAGCCGCTCCTGGCGGCTGCGGTCGAGCAGGCCGGCCTCCTGGGAGTCGGTGAGCAGCAGGAGCAGTTGCTCGGTGGTGTAGACCGACTCCACCTCGTCCCGGCCCTGCACCTTGAACAGCCGCAGCACCGCGTTGGCGAAGGCGTTCAGGAAGGTGATGACCGGGGTGAGCCAGCGGGCCGTCCGGTCCAGCGGCGGGCCGAGCCACAGCGCGGCCTTCTCCGGGCCGGCCAGCGCGATGTTCTTGGGCACCATCTCGCCGAGCACCATGTGCAGGAAGACCACCACGGCCAGGGCGAGGGCGTAGCTGAGCGGGTGCATCAGCGAATCGGGGACGCCGAGCGCGTGGAACGGGCCCTCGACCAGGTTGGCGATGGTCGGCTCGGCGAGCGCGCCGAGCAGCAGCGAGCAGACGGTGATGCCGAGTTGGGCGGCGGCCAGCATGGCGGAGACGTTGGACAGCGCGTGCAGCACCGTCCGGGCCCGCCGGTCGCCGGCCTCGGCGAGCGGTTCGATCTGGCTGCGGCGGACGGAGATCACGGCGAACTCGGCGCCGACGAAGAAGGCGTTGCCGAGCAGCAGGAGGATCGACGCGGCCAGCAGGAGCACGGTCATCGGGTCTCGTCCTCGTCGTACCGGTCGTCGTCTCGGGTGCGCCGGATCTCGACCCGGCTGGTGCGGTGGCGGTCGACGGCGAGCACGGTGAACCGCCAGCCCGGCAGCTCGGCCCGCTCGCCGACCTCGGGGAGCTTGCCGAGCAGGTCGGCGAGCAGGCCGCCGAGCGTCTCGTACGGGCCGTCGGGGGCGTGCAGGCCGATGATCGCCAGCTGGTCGATCCGGGCCCGGCCGTCGGCCTCCCAGACCGGCAGGGCGTCGACCGGGGGCAGCGGGCGCAGCTCGGGGACGTCGGCGGGGTCGTGCTCGTCCTGCACCTCGCCGACCACCTCCTCGACGATGTCCTCGATGGTGGCGACGCCGGCGGTGCCGCCGTACTCGTCGACCACGATGGCCATCGGCTGCTGACGCCGCAGCAGGTCGAGCAGGCGCTCGGCGGGCAACGTCTCGGGGACGAGCAGCGGCGGGACGCTGATGCTCGCGACCCGGGTGGCGGCCCGGCGCTCGGGCGGGACGGCCAGGGCGTCCTTGAGCGTGACCGTGCCGATCACCTCGTCCAGGCTGTCGCCGTAGACGGGGAAGCGGGAGAGGCCGGTGGCGCGGGTCAGGTTGATCACGTCGGCGGCGCCGGCGTCCCGCTGGAGCGCGGCGACCGCGACCCGGGGGGTCATCACGGACTCGGCGGTCAGCTGGCCGAGGCCGAGGGTCTTCACGAAGAGGGTGGCCGACTCCTGGTCTATGGCGCCGGCGCGGGCCGAGTGGCGGGCGAGCGCGACCAGTTCGGCCGGGGTGCGGGCGTGGCCGAGCTCCTCCTGCGGCTCCAGGCCGATCGCCCGGACCAGCCGGTCGGCGGAGCCGTTCAGGACGGTGATCAGCGGGCGGCAGGCGGTCGAGAAGGCCCGCTGCGGGCCGACCACGGCGTACGCGACCTGGAGCGGGCGGGCGATCGCCCAGTTCTTGGGGACCAGTTCGCCGATCACCATCTGCACCACGGTGGCGAGCACCAGGCCGGTGGCCAGCGCGATGCCGGTGGCGGCGGAGAGCGGGATGCCCATGGCGGTCAGCACCGGGGTGAGCAGTTCGGAGAGCGCGGGCTCGGCGAGCATGCCGACCACCAGCGAGGTGACGGTGATGCCGAGCTGGGCGCCGGAGAGCTGGAAGGACAGCTTGCGCAGGGCCTTGAGGAGGCCGGCCGCGCGACGGTCGCCGCCGGCGGCGGCGCGCTCGACCTCCCCGCGTTCCACGGTGACGAAGGCGAACTCGGCGGCCACGAAGAGGCCGTTGGCGAGGATGAGCAGCACGGCCGCGGCGAGCATGAGCCAGGCGGTGGTCACTGGGCCGCCCGCCTTCCGTGCTTCCGGGGCTGGGCGGCGCCGGGACTACCGGACGGATCGTCCATCGAGGGGAGGTGTCACTCCTCAGGTCGGGATGGGTTCGTGGCGGCCGGGCGGGTGTTTTGCCCCGGCTTTACCAGCGTAGACGATACCCGAACGAGTGTAGGGATCTTGATCGGTCCCCGGTGGCGGCACGCCGGGGCGGCCTCAGCGGGCGTGGTGCTGCTCGACCAGGTCGCGCAGGGTGCGGGCGGCCGCGATCGCGCGGTCCCGGCCGCCGCCGGCCTGGATGCCGACCGCGGCCAGCGCGGTGCCGTCGGCCAGATCGAGCGTCACCCAGGGGTCACCGGCGCGGAAGTTGACCCGGACGATCTCGGCCCAGGCCAGCCGGCGGCTGCGGACGAAGTTGACCACGGTGACGCCCTCGGCGTCGGCCCGCACCCGCGGCCGGGCCAGCATCAGCGCGACCCCGGCGAACAGCAGGCCGCTCACCACCATCGCCACCCGGTCGTTCAGGTGCCAGTTGGCGGGCAGTGCGAACGCCATCGTGGTGAAGACGACCACCAGCAGCACGCACAGCGGCAGCAGGACGGCCCGGGTGCGGCGCGGGGCCCAGGTGACGGGGAGGGGTGCGGCGGTGGACAACGGGGGCTCCAGGAGAACGGGAAGCGGGCGGGGGTCCGGTCGGGACCCCCGCCCGCGAAGTGTGCTGTCAGAGGCGGCAGGCGTGGATGTTGGTCACCAGGATGGCCCGGGCACCGATGCTCCAGAGGTCGTCCATGATCTGCTGGGCCTCCTTGCGGAGCACCATCGACCGGACGGCCACCCAGCCCTCGGTGTGCAGCGGGGAGACGGTCGGCGACTCCAGGCCGGGGGTGAGCGCGACGGCCTCGGAGACCTTCTCGGCCCGGATGTCGTAGTCCATCAGCACGTAGCGGCGGGCCACCAGCACGCCCTGCAGGCGGCGCATGAACTGCTCGACCCTGCTGTCCTCGCCCGCGCCCTTGGGCCGGATCACGACCGCGTCGGAGACCAGGATCGGCTCGCCGAAGACCTCCAGACCCGCGTTGCGCAGGCTGGTGCCGGTCTCCACCACGTCGGCGATCACGTCGGCGACGCCGAGCTGGACGGCGGTCTCGACCGCACCGTCGAGCTTGGTCACGGTCGCCTTCACGCCCTGCTCGGCCAGGTGCTGCTCGACCAGGCCGGTGTACGAGGTGGCGATCCGCAGGCCCTCCAGGCCCTGGACGTCCTCCACCGCCAGGCCGACCGGCTTGGCGAACCGGAAGGTGGAGCCGCTGAAGCCGAGCGCCAGCACCTCCTCGGCGTCGGAGGCGGAGTCCAGCAGCAGGTCACGGCCGGTGATGCCGACGTCCAGGCGGCCGGAGCCGACGTAGACGGCGATGTCGCGGGGCCGCAGGAAGAAGAACTCGACCTGGTTGCCCGGGTCGACCAGGACCAGTTCCTTGGGGTCCTTGCGCTGGCGGTAGCCGGCCTCATGGAGCATCTCCGCCGCGGGACCCGAGAGCGAACCCTTGTTGGGGACGGCGATGCGCAGCATGAGCGGGGATTCCTTCGCTGGGGGTGTGACGGACGGGACCGGAGTGGACACGGGGGCGCGGCTCAGAGGTGCGAGTAGACGTCGTCGAGCGTCAACCCGCGGGCGACCATCATCACCTGAAGGTGGTAGAGGAGCTGGGAGATCTCCTCGGCCGTCCGCTCGTCGGACTCGTGCTCGGCGGCCATCCACACCTCGGCGGCCTCCTCGACGACCTTCTTGCCGATCGCATGGACGCCCTGCTGGACGAGCTGCGCGGTACGGGAGGACGAGGGGTCGCCGGAGGCGGCCTTCTGCTGGAGCTCGGAGAAGAGCTCCTCGAATGTCTTGGAAGCCATGATGAGCTCACCTTACGGCTTGCCGGCGGGGCTCCGGTAAACAGTTCCGCACAGTGGACAGTACGTTGGACGGCCGCCGGGCTGCCCGTGGGCGCCCGGCGGCCGGACCGGCTCAGCGCCAGGGCTCGTTGACCGAGCGCAGGGCGACCGCGGTGGCGACGGCCGCGGTGACCGCCTCGTGGCCCTTGTCCTCGGCGGAGCCGGGCAGCCCCGCACGGTCGATCGCCTGCTCCTCGTTGTCGCAGGTGAGCACGCCGAAGCCGACCGGGACGCCGGTGTCGACGGCGACCTGGGTCAGGCCCAGGGTCGCGGCCTGGCAGACGTAGTCGAAGTGCGGGGTGCCGCCGCGGATCACCACGCCGAGGGCGACCACGGCGTCGTAGCCGCGGCCGGCCAGCTGCTTGGCCGCGACCGGCAGCTCGAAGGTGCCCGGGACGCGGACGACGGTGGGCTCGTCGATGCCGAGCTCCTTCAGCGCCCGGTGGGCGCCGTCCAGCAGGCCGTTCATGACCTGGTCGTGCCACTGCGCGGCGATCACCGCGACCCGCAGGTCGGCGCAGTTCTTCAGGGTCAGCTCAGGGGCTCCGTGGCCGCTCACGTCGGTTACTTCCTGTTCGCTGTCGAAGGGGGGAAGGGGGTTCTCAGGCGTTGTCGTCGTCGAGCCAGGGCAGGTGGTGGCCCATCCGGTCGCGCTTGGTCCGCAGGTAGCGGAGGTTGTGCTCGCTGGTGCGGACGGCGAGCGGGAGGCGGCCCTTGACCTTGAGGCCGTGCTCGGTCAGCGCGGCCTGCTTCTCCGGGTTGTTGGTGAGCAGGGTGAGCGAGCGCACGCCCAGGTCGGCGAGGATCTGCGCGCCGATGCTGTAGTCCCGGCCGTCGGCGGGCAGGCCGAGGTCGAGGTTGGCGTCCACGGTGTCCCGGCCCTGCTCCTGGAGCTCGTACGCGCGCAGCTTGTGGGCGAGGCCGATGCCCCGGCCCTCGTGGCCGCGCAGGTAGAGCACCACGCCGCGGCCGGTCTCGGCGACCTTCGCCAGCGAGGCCTGCAGCTGCGGGCCGCAGTCGCAGCGCAGCGAGCCGAACACGTCACCGGTCAGGCACTCGGAGTGCAGCCGGACCAGCACGTCCTCGCCCTCGGGCAGCCGGCCGTCGGCGTCGAGGCCGCCGGCCACCAGCGCCAGGTGCTCCACGCCGTCGATGGTGCCGCGGTAGGCGACGGCGGTGAACTCGCCGTGCTCGGTGGGCAGTGCGGTGACGGCCGCCCGGTCCACGTGCAGCTCGGTGCGGCGGCGGTAGGCGATCAGGTCCTCGATCGAGATGATCGCCAGGCCGTGCTCGCGGGCGAAGACCACCAGCTCGGGCAGGCGGGCCATGGTGCCGTCGTCGTTGACCACCTCGGCGATGGCGCCGGCCGGGGCGAGACCGGCCAGCCGGGCCAGGTCGACGGCGGCCTCGGTGTGGCCGGGGCGGACCAGCACGCCGCCCTCGACGGCGCGCAGCGGGAAGACGTGGCCGGGCCGGGTGAGGTCGCCCGGCGCGGTGCCGGCCGAGGAGAGCAGCCGCACGGTACGGGCCCGGTCGGCGGCGGAGATGCCGGTGGAGACGCCGTCCCGGGCGTCCACCGAGACCGCGTAGGCGGTGCCCTTGCGGTCCTCGTTGACCCGGGTCATCGGGGGCAGGTCCAGGCGGTCCAGCTCGTCGCCGGTCATCGGGACGCAGATCACGCCGGAGCTGTAGCGGATGGTGAAGGCCATCAGCTCGGGGGTGGCGGCGGAGGCCGCGAAGACGATGTCGCCCTCGTTCTCGCGGTCCTCGTCGTCCACCACGATGACCGGGCGGCCGAGGGCGATGTCGGCGATGGCGCGCTCGACCGGGTCGAGCACCGGGACGTCGTCGGTCTGCTGGGTGCTCATGCCGTGGCTCCCTTGGGGATGTTGATGCTGACGGGACGGGAGGTGCGGGTGCGCTGCCACCAGGCGCGCAGGCCCAGCAGCACCAGGACGAAGTAGATGCTGTAGGTCAGGCCGGAGAACGCGTAGCCGCTGTTGAAGGCGAGGGGGACGCCGACCACGTCGACGGCGATCCAGGCGAACCAGAACTCGATCCACCCGCGGGCCTGGGCGTACATCGCGGCCAGCGTGCCGACGAAGATGTAGGCGTCCGCCCACGGGCTCCAGGACCAGCTGGGGTTGGCGAAGTAGAGCCCGGCCAGGCCGAGCGTGCCGAGGGCCAGCGCGGCGGTCAGCACGGCCCGTTCGCGCCAGGTGGCGAACCGGACGGCGATCTCGCCGGCCGAGCGGCGGCCCTGCTGCCAGCGGGTCCAGCCCCAGGCCGCGGCGGCGATCACGATCACCTGCTTGCCGATCAGTCCGGGGTTGGGCGCGTCACCGCCGAGGTACGCGGCGATCAGCACCGCACCGGAGAGCAGCTGGACCGGCCAGCTCCACACCGAGCGGCGCCAGCCGAGCGCCAGGCCGCCGAAGCCGAGCAGGTTGCCGAGCATGTCCGCCCAGACCACGTGCTGGCCGAAGGCGGTGAACGCGGTGCCGCTGAGCCAGTTCACGAGGCGTCCCGGGGGGTGAGTGCGGCGGGCAGGGTACGGGTGTCGAGCAGCCGCTCGACGTACTTGGCCAGGACGTCCACCTCCAGGTTGACCGGGTCGCCGACGGTCTTGGCGCCGAGCGTGGTCAGGGCGAGGGTGGCCGGGATGAGCGAGACGGTGAAGGAGTCGAGGGCGGCCTCGACCACGGTCAGGCTGACGCCGTCGACGGTGATCGAGCCCTTCTCCACCAGGTAGCGGGTGATGCTCGGCGGCAACGAGAAGCGCAGCACCTCCCAGCGCGGGGTGCCGTCGGCGTCCAGGTCGCCGGGCTCGCGGGAGAGCAGGGTGCCGGTGGCGTCGACGTGCCCCTGGACGAGGTGGCCGCCGAGCCGGGCGCCGAGCGCCATGGCGCGCTCCAGGTTGACCCGGGAGCCGGGCCGCAGCACGCCGAGGCTGGAGCGGTGCAGCGTCTCGGCCATCACGTCGGCGCTGAACTCGCCGGTGCCCCGGGCCAGTTGCTCGGGGCCGTCGAGCACGGTCAGGCAGACGCCGTTGACCGCGATGGAGTCGCCGTGCCGGGCGTCCGAACAGACCACCGGGCCACGCAGGCGGATGCGCGAGGAATCGCCGATCTCCTCGATGGAGACGACCTCGCCGAGCTCTTCGATGATGCCGGTGAACACCCGGGTTCTCCTCGCGCTTGGGGCGCGGACTCCGGGGCGGCAGACGGGAGATGACGCGGACAGCGGTACGCGGAACAACCCCCCGGTCCGGCGCCGTCGCCGGACGGGAGCTCTCCCGTCGCACCTGCGCCACGGCTCGCGGACGAGCCGTGGTCCAACTGATCCGCCGCGCACGCCTCCCATCCGGACTTTAACCGTCGGTCCAGGAATTTCACCTGGTCAACCGGCCGCTGGCTGCGGACGGGTCGCGGACTGTAACCGCCGGTTCGGATTTTCACCGACCCCGGAGTGCGCTGAACGTCACTGCTACTACTGCCGTCATTCTGCCATGATCGGCCGCTCGGCAGCAGACCTTTGTCATGTGGCCTGCTTCACTCCGCGACCGCGTGCTCACGGGAATACCGCCGACCCCGGTGGCGGGGCGGCCGCGGACGTGGTGGCCGGGAGACCCGCGCCGGAAGGGCCGTCCGTACGCGGGGGGGTTGTGCGGGGCCGCAACGGCGGGACGCACCGGGGGTTACGCCAAGATCGCCCGTCGCGTAGGTTCGGGGGACGTGAGCACCCCACCGGAGCACCGCAGCCCCGTCTTCGCCGCCCTCGACGCCGCCGCCGTACGGGAGACCGCAGGCCTGCGCGACCTGTACGAGATGCCGAGCGAGCTCGTCCGGCACAAGGAGGTCGACCGGATCCACGACGTCGCGCGCCGGGTGATCGGCCGGTCCTCGCTGGTCTTCATGGCGAGCGCCGGCGCGGACGGCCGGTGCGACGTGACACCGCGCGGCGGCCCGCCGGGATTCGTCGCCGTCCTGGACGAGTTCACGCTGGCCCTGCCCGACGCCACCGGAAACCGACGGCTCGACTCGCTGCACAACATCGTGGAGACCGGCCGGGTCGGCCTGATCTTCGTCATCCCCGGCCGGGAGGCCACCCTGCGGGTCAACGGCCGGGCCTGCGTGTCCGCCGACCCGCGGCTGCTGGAGCAGCTGACCGCCGTCGGCAAGCCGCCGCGCAGCGCCGTCGTGGTGGAGGTCGAGGAGGTGTACGGGCACTGCCCCAAGGCCCTCCTGCGCAGCTCGGCCTGGAAGCCGGAACAGTGGATCGCCGCGGACGCCGCGCCCAGCTCCGCCGAGGTCACGCTCTCCCACCTCGGGAACCCCGCGGTGTCCCTGGAGCAGGTCCTGCGCGCCGAGGAGGAATCGCTGCTGCACCGCTACGAGTGACCGCGGCCCGGCCTCACAGCGGCAGCCGCTCCCCCGCCCGGTAGCTGCGGACGGTGACGGCGCCGGCGGCCCGCGCCACCAGGTGGACCCGGCCCAGCCCGCCGACCCCGGCCGTGCCGCCGCTCACCGACAGCGCGGTGTTCTCGTCGATCGCCACGCCCCGCTCGGCCTCGCCCCGGGCCACCGCCTCCACCAGCCGGGGCAGGGTGCCCCACTGGGCGGCGTGCACGTCGACGGTGAAGGCCACCAGGCCGAGGCCCGGGCGGACCTCGATCTCCTCCAGGTCCTCGCCGGTCTCCTCCGGGCAGAGCTGGACGCCGTCCGTGAGCCAGCCGCCCACCACCGCCCGGTCGGCGGCGATCGCGGCGCCCGCCGAGAAGCCCGCGTACGGCAGCGGTCGCCCGGCCAGGTAGTCGGCCAACGGGACGGCCAGCGAGGCCTGGTAGGCAGGGGTCAGACCGCCGCCGACCAGGACGGCGTCGGCGCCGTCCAGGGCCGACAGGTCGGCGCAGCCGCCGATCGGCACCGCGACCAGCCGCGTCCGGCACGCTGCGACGGATCGCAGCCGCTCCGTCCACTGGGCGAAGTACTCGGCCGCGTCCCCCTCGTCCACGAGGACGCAGGCCACCAGCGGGTCGGGCCCGGCCGCGGCGAGGAACGGCCCGTAGAGGGCCGCGAAGCCGGCGGGCTCACTGCCGCCACCGACCAGCTGAACGATCGTCATGTCCCACCCCTGCAGTCGTCCGGACCGGCGAACCGTACCAACCGGGCGGCGGGCCGGGCCGGGAATTTCCGGGTCGGCGGGGCGGTGGAGGCGGGGCGGCCGACGGCGCCACGGGTGGGCACGCGGTGGGCGGACCTGGCGGGGTCGGGTCGTGTACGGGGTGCGGGGGGAAAGCCGGTGCGGCCATAATCGGGGCCCGACGACCGGAGCCCGCCGACCAGGGGAGTTCTCGTGGCACCCGCCGAGCCGACGCCCGCCAGCCCGCGGACGGCCGCCGCCGCGCCGGCCGCCGCGATCTCCGACCTGAGCGAGGAACTCCCCTCCGGCGAAGGCCCGGTGGAGTCGTCCTCGGACGTGGTGGCCGGCCGGCCCGACCACGTCCGGCCCACCCGGCGGACCCTGGTGGCCGCGGGTGCGGCCGGGGCGGCCGTGCTCGGACTGGGCCTGTACGCCCGGGGGTTCTCCCGGCCCGATCCCCCACCGCGCCTCCCCGCACCCCGGTTCACCGGCCCCGCACCGCTGTGGACGTACCGCGGCACCGAGCGCGCCGCACCGGGCCGGCTCGGTCCGGGCACCCGGGCCCCGCTGTTCCCCACCGCCGCAGCGGTCGACGTCCTCGACCCGGCCACCGGGACGAGGCGGCTGCGGCTACCGCTGGCCGCGGACGGCCCGCCGGCGTACGGCAGCGGCCGCAGCTGGCTGCTCGCGCCGACCGCCGAGCGGGTCCACTCCCTCGCGGACGGCCGGCTCGACGGCCACGACCTGCGCACCGGGCACCCGGACCGCCCGGTCGAACTGGCCGCGCTGCTCGGCGGCCGGGTCACCTCGCACACCCTGCTGGGCACCGACGGCCACGCACTGATCTGCACCGCGGACCTCGCCCCGACGGCCTCGGCGGGCCCGGCCGAGGTCCTGTTCGCCGTCGACCCGGCCGCCGGCCGGCTGGTCTGGTCGCGGTCGCGGCGGGAGCAGGACTCGCTGCTGCTGCGGACCGGGCTGCTGGACGGCAGGCTGTTCGCCCTGGACACCGGGGAGCGTCTGGTCGCCGTCGACACCCGGGACGGGCGGACCCTGTGGCGGGCCCCGGCCGGGCCGTCCGTCAGCTGGCTCGCACCGCTGCCGGACCGGGTCTGCCTCGGCGTCGACCCCGGTGACCTGCGGGTCCTGGCCGCTCTCGACGGCAGCCCGCTCCGGCCACCGTCCCGGCCGCCGGGGGCGACCTGGCGCTACCTCCCGCCGATCACCGACGGCCGCGCGCTGTACGCCGTGCGCTCGGACGGCGAGATCACCGCCCTGGCCCCCGAGGACGGCCGGCAGCTGTGGTCCTGCACCCTGCCGTACCGGGTGGACCTGCGCTCGGTGCCGCTGGTGGTCGGCCGGGTGCTGTACGTCCCCGGCGGCGCCGACGACGGGGTGACCGCCGTGGACGTCGCGGACGGCCGCACCCTGTGGACCTTCACGGACGGGCTGCCGGGCGTGGACGTCTGGTGGCTGGGCACCGACGGCGAGCGGCTGTTCGCGGGGCACGACTCCGTGCTGCACGCCCTGCCGACGGCCTGAGGCCCCCGGCGGGACCACCCTGCACCCGGGCCTCCCGATCCCGTTCCTGCTCCTCCCCGCCGTGCTGTCCGCGCCCGGCGCCGGGTTCGGGATCGGGATCGGGTTCGGGTTCGGGATCGGGATCGGGATCGGGAGAAGGTGCCGGGCGGCCGGGAGAGCGGGATCATCAAGGGGCGGCCGTTACGGCGGGTTCGTCGAGGTCCTCCCCCCGCTCACCCCGGCCGAGCCGCACCGACCGCGCCCCGGCCCACCACCGAGGAGGACCACGTGCACGCAGTACGGCACCGCAGCGACCGGCTCGCCGACGCCCGCCACCTCCTGCTGACCACCTTCGACCCCGACGGCACCGCCACCGCCATCACCACCTGGGTGGTGCAGGACGGCACCGCACTCGGGGTCTGGGCGCCCGCCGACTCCGACACCGTCCGGCGGATCCGGCTCCACCCGGGCGTACTGCTCACCCCCTGCGACGCCCACGGCCGCCCGGTCGCCGCCCGGACCCGGGCCCGCGCCACCCTGTGCGACGCCGACACCACCGCCCGGTACCGGACCGCACTGATCGACAAGTACGGCCTCACCGCCATGCTGGCGCTCGCCCGCAGCCGCCTGCGGGTGGGCCTGGACGGCACGGTCGGCATCCGCCTCACCGTCACCGACCTCGACCGCCTCGGCATGGGACGGGAGTGGCGGCCGAGGGGCCCGTACAGCCTCAACTGACCCGCGCGCACGAGAAAGCCGGGCCCGACAGGATCACCTGTCGGGCCCGGCTTTCACGCGTGCGGGATCAGCTCGCGGCGTCGGGGGCCGGAGCCGGCTGCGCCGGGGCCGCGTTGGTCCGCTCCGTCAGCCCCTTCACGAACTTGACGATCAGCAGGACGGGGAGGATGAAGGCCTGGAAGAACATCCGGTACTCGGCGCCCTCGAAGAAGAACGCGAGGTAGATCGCGTAACCCAGGAAAGCCGCTCCGGCCAGGCCGTTGAGGACCCGCATGCCCGTGCTCTGACCCGCCGTGAAGGCGCCGAGCCCGATCATGGCGACGCCGCTGATCGCCAGCAGGACGACGTACCACGAGAAAAGCGGGTCGACACTGAAGTCAAGGTTCAAGAGAGGTTCCCCGGGTGAGGTGTGATGAGAGACGATCCGCGACCCTAGCGGATTCCGTCGGCATTCGCCCCCCCCGGTATCGCCGGTGAATTCCCACCGATGAAACGAGGATGCCGAAGCGACGCGGAGCCGGCCGCGCGACCGCGCCAGAATGGCACACGGACGGCGGGGTCGACCACGGATTATCCACGTCCGGGGCAACGCACCGGCACCCGGGACGACGCGCCACCCGATTCCGCACCCGTTGCATCGGCCGGGGCGGACACCAATTGACCCGACATCCGGGAAAAGGGACGAAGTGCCGCCATTCCCTCCGAATCGGCTGGACCCATGCGCCGGCTCCCGGCGGCACACCCGGCCGGATTCCGTTCCACCGCGCCAGCGGTGACGTCCCGGCGGACGTCGAGCGGAAGCTGGTGATGCGAAGTCAATCCCCGTTCGTCCGACCGTTCACCCGATCGGTGGGCCCGGTCCGGCGGTCCGGACGCCGGGGACCGGCCCGTTCGCGTGCGGGCGTCCGAAGGGGCAGCGGCGGGCCCCGGCAGGCGGGGATACTCCGGTGCGTGCGCATCCTGATCGCGACCGCGGGCTCCCGCGGTGACGTGTCCCCCTTCCTCGGCCTCGGCCACCGGCTGGCCTCGGCCGGGTTCACGGTGGCGCTCGCCACGCACACCACGTTCGGGGCCCAGGTGCGCGAGGCGGGCCTGGAGTTCCGCGCGTTGCCCGTCGATCCACGGGCGGAGCTCGCCTCCGAACGCGGGCAGCGGATGCTCCGCACCGGTGACGGGCCCCGGGCCATGGTCCACCTGCTGCGGATGGGGCGCGGCTTCATGCCGGAACTCGCCCGCGGCATCGCGGACGCCACCGCCCTCGGCACCGACCTGCTCCTGCTGTCCGCGCCCACCGCACCGCTCGGGCAGGTCGTCGCCGAAGCAGCCGGGATCCCGAGCGCCGCCCTCCACCTCCAACCGCTCGACCCCACCCGGGACTTCCTCCCCGTGGTGGCCGGGACGGCCCGCTCGCTCGGCCCCTGGGGCAACCGCGCCGCCGGGCACGCCGCCAACCTCGCGGTCGACGGCATCTACGGGCCGGCCGTCCGGATGCTGCGCCGCCGGCTCGCGCTGCCCGCCGCCTCGGCGGGCCGGCTGCGACGCCGGAACGCCCGGCAGGGCCGGCCGGTCTTCCACGGCTTCTCCCCCACCGTGGTCCGCCGCCCCGCCGACTGGCCGGCCACCGCCCGGATCAGCGGCTACTGGTGGCCGTACGACGCCCCCGGGCAGCAACCGCCCGCCGAGCTCGTCGACTTCCTCGCCGCGGGGCCGCCACCGGTGTTCGTCGGCTTCGGCAGCAAGGTGGTGGGCGACACCGAACGGCTGGCCCGGACGGTCGCCTCCGGACTGCGGTCCGCCGGCGTCCGGGCCGTCGTCCAGCGCGGCTGGACCGGCCTGAGGCTGGACGGCCCGGACGTCCTGACGGTCGACGAGGTCCCGCACTCCTGGCTGTTCCCGCGGACCGCCGCCGTCGTGCACCACGCCGGCGCCGGCACCACGGCCGCCGGGCTGCGCGCGGGCGTGCCCGCGGTGCCCGTCCCGATGCAGCTCGACGCCGCGTTCTGGGCGGCCCGGCTGACGCACCTCGGCGTCGCGCCCGAGGCGATCACCCTCCGCCGCCTCACCGCCGAACGCCTGGCCGCAGCCGTCCGCCGCGCGATCGACGACCCGGCGCACCGCCGGCGGGCCGGACGGATCGCCGACCGCCTCGCGGCCGAGGACGGCGCCGCGGACGTCCTGCGCTTCGCCGAACGGATCGCCACCGGCCGCCCGACCCACCGCCCGGTCACCTGACCCGCCGCGGCAGGCGGGGAAACCGGTCCACGGCCGCGACGCGCGCAGCCCCGCTCGCCCGAGGCCGCGCGCACCGGGACGGCAGCCGGGACCTACCGTGACAGCAGCAGGTTGACGTCCCCGAACTCGTGCCAGAGGTAGCGGCCCGCGACCGCCTCCGCGTAACAGCGCTCCAGCAGCGGACGGCCCGCGACCGCCTCCAGCATCAGCAGGTGCGAGGCCTGCGGCTCGTGCCAGCCGGTGAGGAGGCCGTCGACCGTGCGGACGCCACGCTCGGGGGTGATCACCAACTCGGTCCAGCCGTCCGCCGGGTGCGGGCGCCCGTCCGGGCCGACCGTCGACTCCAGGGCCCGCACCACCGTCGTCCCGACCGCGACCACCCGCCCGCCCGAGGCCCGCACGTGGTCGACCAGCCGCGCCGTCGACGGCGGCACCCGGAACCGTTCCGCGTACGGCGTCTCGTGGACCTCCGGGGAGGCCACGCCCGTGTGCAGGGTGACCGGCGCCACCAGCACCCCGCGGGCCGCCAGCCGGGACACCGTCCGATCGGTGAACGGCCTCGCCGCGCTGGGCATTTCACTGCTGCCCGGCTCCGAGGCGAACACCGTCTGGTATACCTCGACCGGCCAGTCGCGGTCGACGTAGCCGTACCGGATCGCCCGCCCGTACCGCCCCAGGTAGCCGACCGCGCCGCCGGGCAGAGCCAGCCGGGCGTGCCACAACCGGGGCGTGTGCGGGGCGGTGAGCTCCGCCCGCGCCCCGCCGGGCAACTCGATCCGCAGCCCGCCGCGGGCCGGCGAGGACCCCGGCGGGTAGTACTCGGCGGCACCCGCGGTCGGGCGGCGCAGCTCGACCAGGTGGTGGCCCAGCCGGTCCGGCTGTGCGGTCGACACGTGCAGGACCACGGTGCCTCCGTCGGGCAGCCGGCCCGGCAGTGCGGCCGGCAGGGTCGCCGAGTTGTTGACCACCAGCAGATCGCCGGGGCCCAGGACGTCCGGCAGCTCACGGAAGGTGCGGTGCTCGACGACGGGACCGTCCCGGTACCCCACCAGCATCCGGACGCCGTCCCGGGCCAGGCCGCGGGCCTCCGCCGGGGCGCGGGCGGACAGCTCCGCCGGCACCACCACGTCCAGGGCGGGACGGGTGTCCGCCGCCACCTCACTCACCTGCCGCGAGCAGACCGACCGCGCTGTAACGACCCGAGGCGAGGCGGTCCCGCAACAGGCCGAGGAAGGCGGGCACCACGGTCGCCGGCACCGGCCGGTCGGAGATGTCCTCACCGGGGAAGGCCTCCTGGTGCATCCGGGTCCGCAGGTCGCCCGGGTCCACGGCCCAGACGGCGACCGACGGCTCCTCCCGGCCGAGAACGGCGGAGGCGTGGTCGAGAGCCGCCTTGCTCGCCCCGTACGCACCCCAGCCGGCGTACGCCTCCACGGCGGCGTCGGAGCTGATGTTGAGGACGGCGCCGCGGCGCTCGCGCAGCTGCGGCAGGAGCAGCTGGGTCAGCACGATCGGGCCGAGGACGTTGACCTCGAAGGTCTCCAGCAGACCGGCCTGCGGGTGGTCGGCGAGGGCCGGCGGCCGGGCGCCCGCGAGCTCGTAACCCGTCAGCGTGGAAGCGTTGTTGACCAGCAGCGAGGCGCCGCCGAGGGCGGCCGCCGCCTCCGCGATCCGCTCACGGTGGTCGTCGTCGACGACCGAACCGGTCAGCGCGACGACCTTGGTCAGGGCCGCCAGTTCGGTTTCGGCGGCGGCGAGTTCGGCCCCGCCCCGGGCCGTCACCACCAGCTGCCAGCCGTCGGTCGCGAGGGCCCGGGCGAGCGCCAGCCCGAGGCCACGGGAGGCCCCGGTGACGACGGCGACCCGGGCGGTGTTCTGCGTCTCGTTCATACCCCGAGCCTGCCTCCCCAGGGCCCCGGCCAGATCGGGCGGCAGGCTCACCACCGCCGGGCCCTTCGACCTAGTACCGCGGCGCCCCCACGGGGGTGGCCCGTACGGACGGGGGGCGCCCCTAGGCGCTCAGCACTGCCCACGGCGGAGGGCCGCAGCGCCACACCTTCCGCAATCGCGCAGTTCCCCGCGCCCCCGGCAGCCGGCACGTACGGACGGGGGGCGCTCCGAGGCGCTCAGCACTGCCCACCGCGGAGGGCCGCAGCGCCACACCTTCCGCAATCGCGCAGTTCCCCGCGCCCCGGCGGGCGGCCCGTACGGACGGGTGGCGCGCCGAGGCGCTCAGCACTGCCCATGGCGGAGGGCGGTAGCGCCGTATCGCCCCCGGTGGTGGGTTAGGGGCGGCCGGGGGATGGGAGGGGGGCGGGGGTGGGGCGGGGGAAGCGGCGTTCGGGGTGGGTGAGGAGGAGGGTGAAGCCGAGGGCGGCGGCGAGGAGGTGGCCGATGGTGGTGAAGTCCGGGATGGGCTCGGACCAGTCGACGCCGCCGAGGGGCCAGGCGAGGAGGAAGGCGGCCCACGGGAGGCGGGCGAGGCGGGGCAGGGCGGCGGTGGAGGCGGCCATGACGGCCTGGGCGCCGTAGCTGATGCCGTAGTCGAGGGTGTTCCGCACGCTGTCGTCGTACCAGCCGCGGCGGAGGGCGAGGCCGATGACCGCGGCGGTGAGCAGGGTCGCGCCGATGTGGCCGACGAGGAAGACCGCGAAGGCGCGGAGCGCGCCCCAGCGCCGTTCCGACCAGGCGAGGAAGCCGCAGACGCCGAGGCCCAGGGTGATGAAGGTGGCCGGGAACTCCAGGGAGGCGACGTCCGTCAGGGTGCCGTCGAAGAACAGCGTGCTGCCGAGCAGGGCGGTGACCGGGTGGTCGCCGAGGTTGGTGAGGTTGGTGCTGACGTGGTGCAGGAGGGAGGAGGACTGCTCGTCCGACATCCCGTAGCCGACCCAGGCGTGGGTGAGCAGCAGCACGCAGACGTAACCGAGGGTGAGCGGTGATCGCGTCGGGTAGGTCCGGAGGGTGTGCAGCAGGCGACGGAATGCCATCGGACGGCTCCGATCTGGGCGTCGGCCTCGATGGAGGACGAACTGCCCGGGGTGCAGGGGGCGGTGACGGGCGGACGGTCGACCGGGGCGTCCGCCCCATGGGCCGAAACTAGCCGGTACGGAAACCGGTCCCGGCGCCGGGGTCCCACCCGGCGGCGGCCACCTGACCTGCGGCGCAGCTGCGGTGATGGCACGTCAGTCCGCACGCGCGGCCCCGTCGGCGTGTGTGGGAGCGGAACTCCCCCGGCCGGTACGGGACTTCGCGTGGGCATGCCTGTGCCCCGCCTCCCGGGGTGTGGGTGGCGGGGCGGTGGGCCGTGCGGGGGCCGGTTACTTGGTGAGGCCGGCCTTGACGGAGCAG
>NZ_JBIURH010000040.1:0-67879 GCF_044740765.1 Kitasatospora sp. NPDC088346 | reverse complement strand
GGTCGCGCAGTGCGAGTCGACCGGCAACTGGAGCATCAACAGCGGCAACGGCTTCTACGGCGGCCTGCAGTTCACCAACAGCACCTGGGCCGCCTACGGCGGCACCTCCTACGCCCCGCAGGCCAACCTCGCCAGCAAGGCCCAGCAGATCGCCGTCGCCGAGAAGGTGCTGGCCTCCCAGGGCCCCGGCGCCTGGCCCGTCTGCTCCGTCAAGGCCGGCCTCACCAAGTAACCGGCCCCCGCACGGCCCACCGCCCCGCCACCCACACCCCGGGAGGCGGGGCACAGGCATGCCCGGAACCGCGCCGGGGTCAGCCGCGCTCGGGGCGCAGGGATGCCAACATCAGCCGCTCGGTGGTCCGCAGGTAGCGCTCGGCGGCCGACTCGGCCTCCTCCGGCAGGCCGTCGGCCACGGCCGCCACGACCGGGGCGAGCCGCTCGGCGGCCGCCGCCGGGTCCTCGAAGGGGGCCCGCAGCGCGGCCCGCACCGGCAGGTAGGCGTTGAACAGGGTGTTGGTGAGCAGCAGGTACACCCGGTTGCCGGTGGCCCTGGCCAGTTCGCGGTGGACCTCGGCGTCGGCGAGCTGGGCGGCGTCCCCGTCGGGCGCCCGGGCCACCGCGGCGAGCAGTTCGCGCAGGCGGTCGGCCTGCCGGATGGTGCGGCGGGTGGCGGCCCGGCGGGCGATGAGGGCGCCGATGTGCCGGCGGACCTCGAAGACCTCGGCGAGCCAGCCGTTGTCGCGCGCGGCGAGCATCGGCAGCAGGTCCGCGCCGCCGACCCGGAGGAAGTCCCGGACCCGGGTGCCGATGCCGTGCCGGGTGCTGAGCAGGCCGGCCTGTTCGAGCCGGGACAGCGCGTGCTTGAGGGTGGTCCGGGTGACGCCGTAGCCGGCGGCGAGCTCGCGTTCGGGCGGCAGCAGGTCGCCCGGCCCGTGCGTGCCGTCCAGGATGTCCTCGCGCAGCCGGTGTTCCAGGACGTCGACCACGGACTGGCGGGCGATGGTCTCGACGGGCACGGACGTTCTCCTCGGCTGCGCTCGGGGGCTGAGTGGCTCAGCCACCCGTGACCGGAGTCAAGCGGGTGGCCGAGCACTCGTCAAGCCGTCGGCACCGGGCGCTCGGCGCACGGGTCCGTCGGCCCCGGTCCGTCAGAACTGCTGGACGAAGTACGGCGAGACGTTCATCCAGCCGTTGGCCGCGGCCCCGTTGAGCCGGCCGGAGCTGTTCCTGGCCAGGGTGTACCAGGAGTCGACGTAGTCCGGGTCGTCGGTCCACCAGGAGCCGGGCATCGCGGCCAGCACCGCGTTCACCAGCGGGATGTAGGCGCCCTGGTCGGCGATGGTGAGCAGGACGGCGGCGATGGCCTGGGCCAGCGCCAGGTAGTTGGTGTCACCGTCGTCCTCCATCAGGACGACGTCGGCCAGGTTGTACTTGTAGTTCGACCAGTTCACCAGGATCTGGTTCGGGTAGTAGACGGTGCCGTCGTAGTCGAGGTACGGCATGGTGACCGAGTCGACGCGGGGCTTCCCGTCCTGGCCGAAGCCGGTCACCAGGGCGAACATCTCGGCGCCGCCCTTGAACCAGGGTTCCTCGTCGTCGGAGACCTCGATCGCGTCGACCTTGGTCGCCCACCAGCCCGCGGCGGCCGTGGTGGCCGTGGTGGCCGGGGTGGCCGGGGTGGCCGTGGTGGCCGGGGAGTTGAGCCCCCTGCGGGCGAGCTCGTCGCCCAGGACCCGCAGTCCCGCGGTCATCGCCCTGGTGGAGTCCACGTCGACCAGGTAGACCGGGCTGCCGGGCACCTCACGGGTGTCCAGGGTGTGGGCGCGGCCGGCCGGGTCGTAGGCGGTGACGGTCTTCGCGTGGTCGTCCCCGGTGGCGGCGGCCACCAGCGGTTCGGCTCCGGCGTCGAGCGCGGGGCGCATCGACGGGTCGGCCAACTGGAGCCGCAGCAGCGGGCCGAGGTCGCTGCCGAGGCCCTTGGCCGCGGCGATCCGGCGGTCCGCCTCGGCGACCGTGCCCGCCAGTGCGCGGGCGGCCGGGGCGGCGGCCCCGGAGGTGAGGGAGCTCAGCGGTACGGCACCGGCGGCGGCGCCGGCCCGGACCTGCGAGCGCCACCGGGCGTCGGCGAGCGAGACGGCGAGGTCGCGGGCCACCACCTGCTCGATCTGGCCGACCCTGGCGCCGTCGGCGATCCGGACCGGCCCGGGGGCCGCGGCGGGGGCGCCGGGGGCGGCCGGGGCGGCCACCGCCTGGCCCGCGGCCAGGGTGAGCAGGGACGCGACGGCGAGGGTTAAGGTGCCGCGACGCGCACGGGAGAAGGACATGGGGGATTCTCCTCGTTCCTAGGGGGGCGTCCGCCGGTCGGGGTGGCGGTGCCGGGATCAGTGAAGCGCGGACATGACAGATCATCAAGAGCGGGCGTCGGGACCGCGTTCGACGGCGGACCGCGACACGGCCGACGACAGCGCCATGATGGTCAGTTGGGGGTTGACGCCGGGGCACCCGGGCAGCGCCGAGGCGTCCGCGACCAGGACACCGCGCACCCCCCGCAGCCGGCCGTCGGGGCTCGCGGGAGCGACGGCGGGATCCGCGCCCAGCGCGACCGTCCCCGTCGGGTGGAAGGCGGACAGGTGCAGGTCACGGGCGGTGGTCCCGGCCAGGATCCGGTCCAGCTCGGCCGTCGAACGGGCCCGGGGCGCCCGGGGCAGGCCGGTCAGCACCTCCTCCGCACCGGCCGCGAACAGCAACTCGCCCATCGCGGCGACGCCCCGCAGCAGGGAACGCCCGTCGGCCGGGTCCAGCCGGTAGCGCAGCAGCGGCCGGCCGCTGCCGAACACCCGGCCGCCGGGCCGGTCGGCGATCATCGCCCCGAGTGTGGCCAGCCGGTCGGCGCCCTCCAGCTCGGCCCGAAGCTCCCGGCCGAGACCGGGCAGTACGAAGGAGCCCATGCCCGGCGGCGGTGCGGTCGCCTCGATCAGGATCCCGTCCTCGTGCAGTTCCTCGACCCCGGCGCTCTGCAGCACCGCGGGCCCGCCCGCGACCGGCTCCGCGAAGCGCCCGGCCACGCTGGTCGCCGGGTGCACCGCCAGGTTGCGGCCGGTCCGCGGGTGGCCGCCCAGGCCCGAACGCCTCAGCAGCGCCGGGGACTCCAGCGCGCCGGCGGCCAGCACCACCAGCGGCGCCAGCAGTTCGAACGCGCTGCCGTCCGGTCGCCGCACCGCGACCCCGGCGGCCCGCGGACCACCGGGGCGGTCCGGGTCGACCAGGATCCGCAGCACCCGGGCGGAGGTCACGATCCGGGCGCCCGCCGCGCAGGCCTCCGGGAGCACCGACAGCTGCACGCTCTGCTTGGCGCCGGCCGGGCAGCCCACCACGCACTGGCAGGACCCCTTGCAGCCCGGGGCGTTGCGGCGCAGCGGTCCGGCCCGCCAGCCGAGCCGGTCGGCGCCGGCCAGGGCGAGCAGTCCGTTGCGGCCGAGGACGTCCAGCGGCTGGGTCGCCACCCGCAGGGTGCGCTCGATCTCGTCCAGGTCCGCGCCGAAGGCCGTCCGGTCGGCGAGTTCCAGCCCGTGCCGGGCCCGCCAGCGCTCCAGCACCCGGTCCGGTGTCCGGTAGCAGGTACCGGAGTTGACCACGGTGGTGCCGCCGACGGCTCGGCCGGTGGGCAGCAGGACGGGCGGGCTGCCCATCATCACGGTGGCGCCGCCGTCCCGGTACAGGTCGGCGAACCGGTCGAGCGGCGCGCGCCGGCCGAACTCGGCGGTGGTGTGGTGGCGGCCCTCCTCCAGCACCACCACCCGCAGGCCGGCCCGGGCCAGGGTGCGGGCCGCGACGGCGCCGCCCGCGCCGGAGCCGATCACCACCGCGTCGGCGGTGGCGCGGTCGGGCCACTCGGCGGACGGCACGCAGTCCAGCGGTGGGTCCGACGGCCCGGTCCCGGGGGCGGCCGGGGACGGGGACGGCCGCCCGGCCAGCATCCGTTCGGTGCCGGCGGCCAGCAGGACCGGGACCTTGACCACGTCCAGCAGCGCGAGCAGCGCCGGGCGGGCGGCGAGGGACGCCAGGACGCTCTCCCGCCGGGAGACCGGCAGCCGGTCGAGCCGGGCGCCGGTCCGCAGCACCGCGTACGCGTCGACGGCGGCCGCGGCGGCGCCGAATCCGGTGCGGGCCGGGGCGGGCAGTGCGGCCAGCAGGCCGTCCAGGCGGGCGGCCGCGGCGGCGGGCCAGGCCTCGCGGCCGTCGTCGGCGAGCAGGGCGGCGACCAGACCGGCACGGCTGCGGGCCCGGGTCCGGGCAGGGGGCGGGGTCGTCACCGGGTGCCCACCTCCGCGTGCGCCGTCCCGTTCAGCGTCCACTGCGCGTCCGGGCGCCAGCGGCCCCACCACCGTTCCACGGTGATCCGGGCGTCGGCCGCCTCGCTGTTGCGGCACACGGCCCGGCCGCCGTCCGGGTCGGTGTAGTCCAGGGTCAGCGTGCGCCGCTCGGGTTGGCGGACCGTCACGGTGATGCGACGCAGCGCGGTGCGGCCCGTCACCCTCCACTCGGGCAGGCCGATCTCGGCGCGGAACGGGCCGAGCGCCGAGCCGGCGGCCCGGCGGGGCCAGGTGCGGCCGCCGCGGAGCAGCCGGAGGAAGACCAGGGGCGGCAGGCGGTCCAGCCCGCGCCGGTGGGCGACGGCGGCGACCACCTCCAGGACGTCCCCGCCGCCGAGGTCGGCGTGCAGCCAGGCCCAGCGCCCGGCGTTGCCGTGGCCGTAGATCCGGGCTCCGGCGCCGGGCGCGTCCGTCAGCCGGAGTTCGCCGCCGGGGTGGGTGACGGTCCCGGTGTAGTGGGAGCGCGCGGCCGGGAGCATGTGCGCGGCCGGCAGCACGGGGTGGCGCCAGGCCCAGCGCGGGAAGGTGTACAGCGGCGGTCCTGCGGGCTGCTCGACGAGGTCCCAGGTGTACGGGCCGGCCTTGCCGCGCAGCCGTTCCGCGGGTGGTCCGGGGTCGGCGGTGTAGCGGGCGTGCGCGGCGGGCCCGTCGGGCGGGAAGAGCGCGATCCAGCCGTGCGCGCGGGCGGGCGATCCGTCCGCGGGTGCGGTCAGTTCGTGGTGCAGCCACAGGCCGGTGCCGCTCGCCGGGTCGGTCAGGGTGGTGTACCAGACCTCGGTACGGCCGGGGGTGCCGTCCCAGCGGGGGGCGTCGGTGCCGGCCGGGTCCTCGCGGCGGGGGAAGCGCCAGCTGGCCAGGAAGGGCAGCAGCGCGGTGGCGAGCGGGAAGCGCAGGGTGCCGCGGCCGACCTCGGTGCCGTCCTCGGCGAGGGTGAAGGGCAGCACGGTCATCGAGGCGAGCGGGCGGCGCGCGGTGACCGACTTCCAGCCGTCCAGGGTGAGCCGGCGCCCGTCGGCGGTGAGGTCGATCCGGTAGCGGATCCGCCGCCCGGCCATCGGCGAGATCTCCAACTCGCCCTCGGAGCAGGGGTCGTCGGCCAGTCCGGCGATCCGTACCCGCCCGGTCAGGGTGGCGTCCGTGGTCCGGTGCGGCAGCAGGAGGCGGTCCGCCCGTACGGCGAGGTCGAGCCGGACGGGGCGGTCCCGCGTCTCGCCCGCGAGCCGCACCGTGCCCACCATCAGCTCGTCGAACGCCGTGCCGCGCCGAGGCAGCGCCTTCATGGGTGTCTCCGGTTTCAGTGGTCCAGTGGCTGAGCCACTGAACCACTATGCCGATGCACCGTCAATCCCCCCTGCCCGCCGGGCCACACGCCGCCAGGGTGCCGGCATGACCGACCGAGCCCGGCCCGCCACGGCCGTCGACCCGCGGACCTGCCCCTGCTTCGACCAGACCCGGGTGACCGGCCGGCGCCGGGTCCGCTTCCACCCCGAGCGGCAGGACACCTCCGCACCGGGCTGGCAGCACCTCCTCGCCCTGATCGAGGAGGCCGCCGCCGACGGCCGGCCGGTGTTCCGCCCGCTGCCGCAGCTCAGCCCCGAGGAGCGCCCGCAGATCGTCACGCTGCCCCCGACCGTCGCGAAGCTCACCGAGGTCCGGGAGTTCAGCCTGTACGGCAGCGGACTGGTCCGGATCCCACCGGAGATCGGCGCCATGACGGCGCTGCGGGAGTTCGACCCCTACACCTCGTAGCACCTGCACTGGTTCCCGTACGAGCTGACCCGGTGCCGCAGCCTGGTGCGGAGCACCGTGAGCACCCGGGCACTGTTCGGCAACGAGAAGGTCCGGCCGCCCTTCCCTCCGCTCGGCCCGGGCCCGCACCCGGTCGGCGCGGTCGATCCGGGCACCTGGGGCGCCGACACCCTGACCACGTGCAGCGTCTGCGACCGGCCACTGGACGGGACCGGGCTGCACCGGGCGTGGATCTCGCTGCGGGTGGCCACCGACGTCCTGCCGCTGCTGGTCAACGCCTGCTCCACGGCCTGCCTCGGGACGCTGCCCACCCCGCCGGACGGCTACCTCCCCGTGGCGCACGGCGGCGGCCCGGGTCTGGTCCAGCCCCGGGCCGACGACGCGGACTGACGCCGCGCAGCCCGTACGCTCCCGCCCCGCCGCCCGGCCGGAGCGCTACAGGGTGACGTCGGGGGTGACCGCGACGTCCGCGGTTGCCGCGCGGGCCGCGAGCCGGGTGGCGTCGTCCAGGAGCATCTCGTGCGAGCCCGCCTGGACGAGCAGCGGCGGAAGGCCCGTCAGGTCCGCGAACAGCGGGCTGATCAGCCCGTGCGCCGGGTCGCGGGTACCGGCGTGGTCCGCACCCCGCCGAGCGTGCGCGGGGCGGCGTGACGTCGCCGGCGGGCCGATGGAGGTCAGCAGCCGCTCGAACAGCAGGGTGCGCCGGCGGGGGTGTGCGGGTGCCGGCGTGCCGTCAGGCGATCGCGCCGTTGGCGAAGAGGACCTGGCCGTCGACCCACCGGCCGCTCCCGGCGAGGAACGCGACGGTCTCGGCGATGCCCTCCGGCGCGCCGAGCCGCTCGTGCGGCGACTGGGCGGACGTCGAAGCCGACCTGGGGGCCCAGCTGCTCTCCGGCCCGCCGGTCACCTAGGAGTTCACCGAGCCCGTGGTCGCCAACCTCCTGCACGGCGTGGCCCCCGCCCGCCGGCCCGGGACGACCCCGCCGCACCGGGAGCCGTCCTGAGGGTGCCGGCCGGGCGCGGCCCGGGCGGCGGTGGTGGTGGCGTTGTCAGTGGCCGGGTGCACGATCGGCACGTCAGTTCTCCAACGGGACGCGGAGGCGTCATGCCGATCACCAACCAGCGGGTAGCAGGGCACGCGTTCCTGCGGGAGATGTACGGGGACGCGTACTTCCCCGACCACGTCGTCGACCTGGGGCGGGCGGTCCTGCTCGGGCTGTGCGAGCGGATCGAGGCCGGGCGGCCGTCGGACCTGGCGGCCCTGTACACGCTCACCCATGCCGCGACGGAGGAGTTCAACCTGCTGGAGGCGGAGTTCGAGGCGGCCGGGAGCGGGATCGAGACCGTGGCGCGCGAGTGGATCGCCGAGGAGTTCTGGTTCGTCGCGTCGGCCTACGGGTTCACGGACGCGGACGTCGAGGAGCTGATCGCCACCCGGGACTGGTGATCCGGCGCCCTCCGCCCTTCGCAGCCGGCCCGGCACCGGGGGCCGGCCACGGCCGGCCTCAGGCCCGCAGGGTCGCGCCGCCGTCCACGTACAGGTCGTGCATGGTGATGTGCCGGGCGCGGTCGGAGGCGAGGAAGACCACCGCCTCGGCGACGTCGGCCGGTTCGGCGATCCGCCCGAGCGGTATGCCGACCCGGTAGGAGTCCAGGTCGCCGGCGATGACCCGGGCGGCGGAGGCCTCCTCGTCGGCGGACCAGAGCGCGCGCTGCATGGGGGTGTCGGTGGAGCCCGGCGAGACCACGTTGCACCGCACGCCCGAGCGGGCCAGCTCCAGACCGAGGACCTTGGTGAACATCGTGGCGGCGGCCTTGGAGGCGGCGTAGGCGGCCATGCCCACCCGCGGCACGCCGGCCGCGTTGGACCCGACGGTGACCACCGAGCCCCGGCCGCGTCCGGCCATCCGCCCGGCCACCGCGCGACTGACGTGGAAGACGCCCGAGGCGTTGACGGCGAAGGTGGCCGCCCAGTCCTCGTCGCTGAGGTCGACGGCACGGGCGGTGCGCAGGATGCCCGCGACGTTGACCAGGACGGTGAGCGGGCCGAGCTCGCCCTCGACCCGTTCGACCAGCGCCTCGACGGCGGCGGCGTCCGAGACGTCCGCCGGGTGGGCGTGCACGGCGCCCGGGTGCTCCGCGGCGAGCGCCTCGACCCCGGCCGGGTCGAGGTCCACCGCGGCCACCGTGGCGCCGCGGGCGGCCAGCGCCCGCACCACCGCCGCCCCTATGCCCCGCCCGGCGCCGGTGACCAGGGCGACCTCGCCGGCGAGTTCCATCGGTTCCACGGTCGATCCCCTCCGGGGCGGCGACGCCCCGTTCCAGCCGGTTTTAGGCAAGGCTAACCTAATACTGCCCACCGGCCGGACCGGGGTCGCGTCACTGCTCGGCGTACACCGTCCGCCCGCCGACCCAGGTCCGCAGCACCCGGGTCGCGGCGATCTCCTCGGCCGGCCCGGCGAACGGGTCCCGGTCCAGCAGCACCAGGTCGGCGAGGTTCCCCGGCCGCAGGCTGCCCGCGTCGTCGTGGCCGTTCACGTGCGCCGAGCCGGCCGTGTACGCGGTGAGCGCCGTCCCCAGGTCCAGGCGCTGTTCCGGCAGGAAGACCCGGCCGTCGGTGGCCCCGGGCTCCATCCGGTTGACCGCGACGTGCAGGCCGGCGATCGGGTCGGGGCTGCTCACCGGCCAGTCGCTGCCGGCGGCCAGCGTGGCACCCGACCGCAGCAGGTCCCCGAACGGGTACTGCCAGGCGGCCCGTTCGGGGCCGAGGAAGGGGATGGTCAGCTCGTCCATCTGCGGCTCGTGCGCGGCCCACAGCGGCTGGATGTTGGCGATCGCCCCGAGCGCCGCGAACCGCGGCAGGTCCTGCGGGTGGACCACCTGGAGATGGGCCAGGTGGTGCCGGGTGGCCCGGCGCCCGTTGGCGGCCCGGGCGGCCGCCACGGCGTCCAGCGCCTCGCGCACGGCGCGGTCGCCGAGGGCGTGGAAGTGCACCTGGAAGTCGAGCGCGTCCAGCTCGGTGACGTACGAGCGCAGCGCCTGCGGGTCGACGAAGCTGAGCCCGCTGTTGGCGGTGGCGCAGCCGCAGCCGTCCAGGTAGGGGGAGGTCATCGCGGCGGTGAAGTTCTCGGCGATGCCGTCCTGCATGATCTTGACGGCGGTGGTGCGGAACCGGCCGTGGGCGTTCTCCGCGCGCCGGGCGACCAGCTCGGGGATCTGCTCGGCGCCGCGGTCGCGCTGCCACCACAGCGCGCCGGTGACCCGGGCCGTCAGGGTGCCGGCGCGGGCCGCGGCCAGATAGGCGTCGGTGGGGTCGGGCTGGCCGTTGAAGACGCCGAGCAGGGCGTCCTGCCAGCCGGTGATCCCGAGCGAGTGCAGCAACTCCTGTGCCCGGAGCAGCCCGGCCAGCCGCTCGGCACCCGTGGTCGGCGGCACCAGGCGGGCGACCAGGCCGGTGGCGCCCTCCTGGAGCGCTCCGGACGGGGTGCCGTCCGGTTCGCGTTCGATCCGGCCGTCCGCCGGGTCCGGGGTGTCGCGGGTGAGTCCGGCCAGCTCCAGCGCCCGGGTGTTGGCCCAGGCGCCGTGGTGGTCGCGGTTGAGCAGGTAGACGGGCCGGTCCGGCACGACGGAGTCGAGCAGGTGCCGGGTCGGGAGGCCGCCGTCGAAGCTCTCCATCGACCAGCCGCTGCCGGTGATCCAGGCCCGCTCCGGGTGGGCCTCGGCGAAGGCCCGGATCCGCCGCAGGTACTCCTGCGTCCCGACGGTTCCGCTCAGGTCGCACTCGCCCAACTCGGTTCCGCCGTAGACGGCGTGGACGTGCGCGTCCTGGAAGCCGGGCACCACCATCCGGCCGGCCAGGTCGACCACCTCGGTACGCGGCCCGACCAGTTCCCGGACCTCGTCGTGGCCGACGGCGGTGATGCGCTCGCCGGTGACGGCGAGGCTGGTGGCCCGGCTCCTGGCCGGGTCGGCGGTGAAGACCGGTCCCCCGGTGAGGACCAGATCGGCAAAGCTCATGGGTGGTGCTCCAACGGTGCGGTGCGGACGGGGAGTACGGGTTCGGGGCCCGGGGAGGGGAGGACCTCGGCCTTGGTACGGCAGGACCTTCGTACGGCAGGACCTTGGCCCGGCAGGACCTTCGTAACGGCAGGACCTTGGTACGGCAGGACTACCGGAGCACGCCCGGCGCCTCGCCGTCGGTGCCCTCGCCGGTGCGGAAGTAGGCCGAGCGGCGGCCCCAGCGGGCCCAGGCGGCGACCGGCAGACCGCTGCCGATCATCAGCACGGGGACGAGCAGCTGGAACCAGCCGTTGTCGGCGCTGAGTTCGAAGTGGTCGGCGGAGTCGTAGAAGCTCCAGGCCAGGTACCCGCCGACGGCCAGCAGGACGGCGGCGCCGAGCAGCGGGCCGACCACCGCCCGCAGTGCCTGCCCCGGCGAGCTGCGCAGCAGGTGGCGGAAGCGCACGGCGGCCGCGGCGGCGGTCAGCGCGTAGTAGAGGGCGACCACGATGCCGATGGCGTTGACCGCGGCGGCGATCAGGTCGGTGACGGTCGGGATGACCAGGGACATCAGGGCGACGACGGAGGCGATCACGGTGATCAGCACGGTGCCGGCGACCGGGGTGGCGTAGCGCGGGTGGATCCTGGTCCAGATCGCGCCGAGGGTGCCGTCGCGGCCCATCGCGTAGGTGCCGCGGGCGGTCGGGATGACGTTGGCCTGGAGCGAGGCGACGGCGGAGAAGGTCAGTGCGACCAGCGGCAGGGCGGCCAGCGGCTGGTCGGCGAGCTTGTCGCCGAAGTAGGTGAGCCCCTGGGCGCCGTTGTCGGCCAGTTCGCCGAGCGGCAGGACGCGCTGGAAGGCGGTGCCGGCGAGCAGGAACAGCAGCGCCATCACGACCAGCGCGATCATGCCGCCGCGGGAGGCGTCCTTCGGCTCGCGGACCTCCTCACCGACGCTGAAGACCGACTCGAAGCCCCAGTAGCAGAAGACCGCGAGCACCATGCCCTGGGCCAGTGCGCCGAACGAGGGGATGTCCAGCGGGTTGTACCAGCTGAGCGAGAACGGCTGGCTGCCGGCGAACAGGCCGTAGCCGCAGAAGCCGAGCAGCACCAGGTACTCGAAGACCAGCAGGTACTTCTGCAGCCGGGCCGCCAGCGCGAGGCCGCGGATCGCGACCACGGTGGCCGCCGCCAGCACGACCAGGCCGATCACGGTGGTCTGGGCGGTGGAGTCCGGGTCGAGGGCCAGGCCGAACGCGCTGTGCAGCCCTGCCTCGCCGGCCAGTTGGACGAGTGCGGAGCCGGTGACGGCCGTGGTGTAGGCCATGAACACGATGGTGCCGACGGTGTTCACCCAGCCGGTGAGGAAGCCGAGCCAGGGGCTGAGTGTGCGGCCCACCCAGGTGTACGAGTTGCCGGCGTTGGGCTCGACCAGGTTGAGCCGCCCGTAGGCGCCGGCGATGCCGAGCACCGGCAGGAAGGCCAGCATCATGATCGCCGGCAGGTGCAGGCCGACCACCGCGGCGGTCAGGCCGAGGCCGATGCCGATGCTGGAGGTGGCGGCGGTGCTGGAGGCGGCGATGGCCACCCCGTCCATGACGCCCAGGGTCCTGCGCATCGAGGTGTGCCGCGCCTCGCCGGCGGGCCCGCCGCCGTCCGTGCCGCGGGCTCTCGCCTCGTCCTTCGCCATTGCTGCCAACGGACCACCGCCTTGACCGTGGGGGCCGCGTCGGGCCCCGGTGGCTGGTCATGAAACTCCTGGTGGCCTTTTCAGGTCAATGCCGTTGTCATAAGGTGCCGCCAGCCGGGAATCCCCAGGCAGTCGGACGACCGCAGGAGCCAGTGCGATGAACGACCGAGTGGTTCCGGAACCCGAGCGCCGGCGGCGCCGGCCCACCAAGCAGGGCACGGTCCTGTCGGCGGAGGTCATCGTCACCACCGCCCTGCGGCTGATGCGCCAGCACGGCGCCGAGGCGCTCACCGTCCGCCGGCTCGGCGCGGCGCTCGGCGCCGACCCGAGCGCGATCTACCGGTACTTCCGCAGCACCGACGACCTGCTGCTGGCCATCGCGGACGAGCTGATCGCCCGCGCCCAGCAGGACTGGCGCTCCACCGGCGACTGGCAGGCCGACCTGCGCGAGATCGGGCTGCGGATCCACGCCGCGTACCAGGCCCACCCGCAGGCCGCGCTGCTGGCGGCGTACCGGACCACCGGGCGGGAGAACGAGACCAGGGCCGTCGAGACGATCCTCGGCATCCTGCGCGGCGCGGGCTTCCCCGACCCGGAGGCGGTGGCGATCTACCACGCCTTCGTCGACCAGGGGCTGGCCTTCGCCGCGCAGGACGCGGCCGCCGCCGCGCTGCCGGGCCCGGCCCGGGCGGCGGACCTGGACGTCTGGCACCGGCACTACGCCCGGCTGCCCGCCGAGACCCACCCCCACATCGCCGCCACCGCCCGGCTGCTGGTCACCGACATGCGGCGCAGCGGCTACCCGCTCGCACTGGAGCTGCTGCTCTCCGCCGCCGCGGCCCGGCTCGAACGGCTCCGGGCCGCGCCGGGCCGGGACGCCTGAACCGCCGCCGACCTGCACCGTCGGGGGCCGCTGTCAGTGCCGTTCGAGATGATGTTCCCCATGTTGGACGCAGCCGTTCCGGCCTCCCCCACCGCCTATGCCGATGCCGTCGCCACCGCCGTCCGGGCGGCCGCGGCCTACTACGCCGACGGCAGCACGCCGCTGGGCGACGACGAGTACGACGCCCTGGTCCGCTCGATCGAGGCGTACGAGGCCGCGCACCCCGAGCACGTCCTGCCGCACTCCCCGACCGGCAAGGTCGCGGGCGGCGCGGCCGGCGGCGACGTCCCGCACACCGTGCCCATGCTCAGCCTGGACAACGTCTTCTCCGCCGAGGAGCTGACGCTGTGGGCCGCCGCGCTGGAGCGCCGGCTCGGCCGCCCGGTGGCGGGCTGGTGCGTGGAGCCGAAGCTGGACGGCCTGGCGGTCGCCGCCCGCTACCGGGCGGGCCGGCTGATGCAGCTGGTCACCCGCGGCGACGGCCTGGCGGGCGAGGACATCTCGCACGCGATCGGCACCGTCCTGGGCCTGCCGGACACCCTCGGCGAGCCGGTGGACATCGAGCTGCGCGGCGAAGTCCTGCTCACCGAGGGCCAGTTCGAGGCCGCCAACGCACTGCGCCTGGCGCACGGCGCGACGCCGTTCGCCAACCCGCGCAACGGCGCCGCCGGCACCCTGCGGGCGAAGGACCGCGCCTACCGGGTCGAGCTCACCTTCTTCGCGTACGACGCCATCGGCCCGGCCGACCTGGCGCACAGCGAGCTGCTCGCCCGGATCGCCGGGCTCGGCGCCAACACCGCGGCGAGCACCGCCGCGCAGCCGCTGCAGTGCGCGGACGTGGCCGGGGTGCAGGCCCGGATCGACGCGATCGCGGCGCTGCGCGGCACGCTGCCCTTCGGCATCGACGGGATCGTGGTCAAGGCCGACGCGGCGGCCGACCAGGAGGCGGCCGGCTCCGGCTCGCGCGCGCCCCGCTGGGCGGTCGCCTTCAAGCTGCCGGCGGTGCACAAGGTCACCCGGCTGCTGGAGGTGGAGTGGAACGTCGGCCGCACCGGCGTCATCGCACCGCGCGCCGTGCTGGAGCCGGTCGAGGTGGACGGCGTGACCATCGCCTACGCCACCCTGCACAACCCGGCCGACATCACCCGCCGCGGCCTGCTGCTCGGCGATCAGGTCTTCGTCCACCGCGCCGGCGACGTGATCCCCCGGGTCGAGGCGCCGCTGGTCGAGCTGCGCACCGGCACCGAGCGGGAGATCGTGTTCCCGTCCGCCTGCCCGCGCTGCGGCGACGCGATCGACACCTCGCAGCAGCGCTGGCGCTGCGTGCGGGGCCGGGGCTGCCAGGCCGTCGCCTCGATCCGCTACGCCGCCGGCCGGGATCAGCTGGACATCGAGGGCCTCGGCGGGACGCGGGCCGTGCAGCTGGTCGACGCCGGGCTGGTCGCCGACCTGGCGGACCTCTTCACCCTGACCAGGGAGCAGCTGCTGGGCCTGGAGCGGATGGGCGACACCAGCGCGGACAACCTGCTCGCCGCGCTCGCCGCCGCCAGGGAGCAGCCGCTGCACCGGGTGTTCTGCGCGCTCGGCGTGCGCGGCACCGGCCGCTCGATGTCCCGCCGGATCGCGGCGCACTTCGGTTCGATGGCGGCGATCCGCGCCGCCGACGCCGAGGCGCTCGCCGAGGTGGACGGGATCGGCCCGGAGAAGGCCACCGTGGTGGTCGCCGAACTGGTCGAGCTGGCCGGGGTGCTGGACCGGCTCGCCGCCCTCGGCGTGGGCACCGCCGAGACGGCGCCGGCCGCCGCCGCGGGGACGGCCGGCGAGCCGGCCAGCGGGCCGCTGTCCGGGCAGTCCGTGGTGGTCACCGGCACGATGACCGGCCCCCTCGCGAAGCTGTCGCGGACGGAGATGAACGAGCTGATCGAACGCGCCGGCGGCAAGGCCTCCTCCAGCGTGTCGCGGCGCACGGCCCTGCTGGTCGCCGGTGAGCGGGCCGGCTCCAAGCGGGCCAAGGCGGAGGAGCTCGGCGTGCGGGTGCTGAGCCCGGAGGAGTTCGCCGACCTGCTCGGTGCCCCGGAGCCCGCCTGACGAAGGCCTCCTGAGTGTCCGTCAGGCGCCGACGGTCCCGTCGATCCCCTCGCGCAGGAAGTCGGCGTGGCCGTTGTGCCGGGCGTACTCGTGGATCAGGTGGAGCATCACCAGTCGCAGCGACACGTCCTCCTCCCACCGGGCGTTGTACGCGAGGACGTCCAGGGACTCGGCCTCGTGCTCGATCCGGCGGGAGTGCTCGACCTCGGCCTCCCAGGCCGCGAAGGCCTCCGCGCGGGTGGCACCGGTGGCGTCGTAGGCGACCTGGTAGTCGTCGGTGTCGGAGTGCACCAGCGGGATCGACTCGCCGTTGACGACCCGGCGGAACCACGTGCGCTCGACCTCGGCCATGTGCCGGACGAGTCCGAGCAGGGAGAGCGTGGAGGGCGGCATGGACGCCCGGCGCAGTTCCTCGTCGGTCAGGCCGTCGCACTTCATCGCCAGGGTCGCCCGGTGGAAGTCCAGGAAGGCGCGCAGCATCTCGCGTTCCCCGCCGGTGAGCGGCGGGCCGATGCGTTCGGTGGTCACGGCGGTTCTCCTCCCGGAACCCGGCCGCGGGCCCGGTTCGTTCGACGGCGGTGCATCGGTCGAGTTCTACCAGAGGCCGCCCGCGGCACCGGCCGCGGGCCCACCGGGAGACGACCCACGACACGACCGCGGCCCCGGCCCCGCGCAGGGGCCGGGGCCGCGGTCGGCGGCGTCGCCGGTCAGACGTTGACGCCGTAGTCCAGGGCGATGCCGCGCAGGCCGGAGGCGTAACCCTGGCCGATGGCACGGAACTTCCACTCGTTGCCGTAGCGGTAGAGCTCGCCGAAGACCATGGCCGTCTCGGTGGAGGCGTCCTCGGTGAGGTCGTAGCGGGCGACCTCGCTGCCGTCGGCCTGGTTGACCACCCGGATGAAGGCGTTGCGGACCTGGCCGAAGCTCTGCCGGCGGGCCTCGGCATCGTAGATGGAGACCGGGAAGACCACCTTGACGACCTGGGCGGGCACGGCCGCGAGGTCGACCTTGATCTGCTCGTCGTCGCCGTCGCCGCCACCGGTGAGGTTGTCACCGCTGTGCTCGACCGAACCGTCCGGACTGCGGAGGTTGTTGTAGAAGACGAAGTGCTGGTCCCCGAGGACCCGGCCGGCCTCGTTGCACAGCAGCGCGCTGGCGTCGAGGTCGAAGTCGGCGCCGGTGGTGCCCCGGACGTCCCAGCCCAGGCCGACGATGACCGCGGTGAGGCCCGGGGCCTCCTTGGTCAGCGAGACGTTGCCGCCCTTGGCGAGCGAGACTCCCATGGTGTCCTCCTGCTACCCCGTGCCGGGCCGCGAGCGGCCGGCTACCTGCATCTCAGCGCACTGCTGAATCTACAGCACTGTAGATCGCACGTGAATCGGCCGGGCCCATCCGCACGCTGGTACGCCGTCAGCCGTAGGAGAGGTCGGTGCACGGGTCGTCCGCCGCCGAGCGGCCCGAGGCCGTCACCGAGGCCGGCAGCCGGCCCGGCGCCGTCGGGCTCGGCGAGGGCGGAGCCTTGGCGAAGTCCCGGCCCAGCACCACGACCAGGCCCGGCTCCGCGACGGACTCCAGTACGGCGCCGGGGAACAGCCCCGCCACCTCCCGGGCGGTCTGCGCCTCCCCGGGGCCGTGCCGCACGACCGTCACCGCGCGGGTGGGCGCCGGGCCGTCGGCCGCGTCCAGGACCGTGTACCCCTCCGCCGTCAGCAGGTCGGCCGCCCGCGCGGCCGGGCCCGCCGCACCGGTGGCGTCGCGGATCGTCAGCCGGACACCCCGGGAGCCGGGCGAGGGCCCGACCGCGCCGTCCGACCCGTCCAGCCGCCGGTCCGCGCGCAGCGCGGCCCACAGCTGCCCGGCGTCCGGCTGCGCCAGCGCGACCCGGGAACCCTCGTAGCGCCAGGGCACGGTGAGGAACCGCGCGTCGCGCAGCTCGATGTTGCGCAGCGACAGCGCGAACGAGAGGAGCTTCGCCGCCGATCCGAGGCCCGGGTCGACCAGCAGCGACCCGGTGGCGGCGTCGGCGAGCGGCAGCAGCGCGGCCGGGTTCATGCCCGCGTCCTTGACCTGGCGGAGCAGCGAGCCGAGGAAGGCCTGCTGGCGCTTGGTGCGGCCGATGTCCGAGCCGTCGCCGATGCCGTGCCGCAGCCGGACGTAGTCCAGCGCGCTCTGGCCCTGGACCTTCTGCCGGCCCTGCGCGAAGAGCAGCCGCCCGGGCCGGCCGAGGTTCGGGTTGAGGTCACCCTCGTGGACGGCCTTGGGCACGCACACCTCGACCCCGCCGACGGCGCTGGTCATGGCGGCGAAGCCGGCGAAGTTCACCACGATCGTGTGGTCGATCCGCAGGCCCGTCAGCTTCTCCACGGTGTTCTGGGTGCAGGCGGGGTTGCCCTGGTCGGCGCCGCCGACCTCGAAGGCGCTGTTGAAGAGCACCCCGCTGCGCGGTCCGGTCCAGCTGCCGTCCGGCAGCCGGCAGGCCGGCACGTCCACCAGCGAGTCCCGCGGCACCGACACACCGACGGCGTGCCGGTGGTCGGCGTACACGTGCAGCAGGACGGTGGTGTCCGAACGGGCGCCGCTCTCCACCCCGCCGCCGAGGTCGCGGTTGGCGCCGTCCCGCGAGTCGGAGCCGATCAGCAGCACGTTGACCGGGGTGCGCCCGTCCGCGTCCGGGCCGGCGGCCGCCGGGCGGTCCGGGCTCAGCGCGCCGTCGTCGAAGATCCTGAGGTTGCCGTCCAGCCGGTAGTAGGTGGCCGCGCCCGCCAGCAGGATGAGCGCGAGCACGCTGGCCACGCTCCAGAGCACCGCCTTCCGGTGGCTGCGCCGCCCCGCCATCCGCACCTACCCCCTTCACCGTGGCCGCCGGTCGCGGCGGGTCGCCGGCCTGACGGTCCGTCCGCCCGCCGGGCCGGCCCGACCGCGCGGACCGGACGAAGACGAATGGGAGCATACCGCCCATCCCGGACAATCCCTCCACGTTTCGGCACCCATGCCCGCACCGTGCGGCGGTGGCTCACGGCGCCTCAGTAGAATGGCCCCGAGCGCCCCGGCAGCCCGGAGCCGCAGGACCGGAGGGACCACCGCCGTGCGCGACGCCACCCCAGACCACCACCGACCGCCGGGCGCGGTCGCCTTCCCGCGTGTCCGCCGGCGCGGCCAGGGCGAGTTGGAGGCCCAGGTGCTGGCCGCCCTGCGGACCGCCGCGGAGCCGGTCACCGCGGGCTGGGTCCAGCAGCAGCTGGAGGGCGACCTCGCCTACACCACCGTGATGACCATCCTGTCCCGGCTGCACGCCAAGAAGGCCGTGTCGCGCTCCCGGACGGGCCGCTCGTACCACTGGCTGGCCGCCTCCGACGCGGCGGGGCTCGCCGCCCTGCGGATGCGCCGGGTGCTGGACACCCACGCGGACCGGGACGCGGTACTGGCCAGCTTCGTGAGCGCACTGCTCCCCCAGGACGAGGAACTGCTGCGGGCCCTGCTCGACAGCGCCGCGGACGGTTCCGGGGCCTGAGCCGTGGGCGTGTTCGTCTTCCTCCCGCTCGTCCTGCCGCTCACCGCCCTGCCCATCGCCCGGCTCGCCGAACAGCACCTGCACCCCCGCACGGCGGCCCGGCTGCTCACCGCCATCGCGGTGGTGATGGCGGCCAGCTGCGCGATCAGCCTCAGCCTGCTGTTCGTGGTGGGCACCGCCCACATCCCCGGCAACCCGCTGCCGGACAGCTGGTCCGACCCCGAGGTCCGCGACGCCGTCCCGTTCCACCGCACGGTCGGCCTCTCCGCCGTCGTCGCCCTGCTCGTGGTGGTCGCGGCCTGCGCCCGCACCGTGCGCCGGCACCTGCGGATCCGGACCCGCTGCCGCCAGGCCCTGGCCGGGCTGGCCGCCCACACCGACGCCGGCGCCGAGGTCGCGGTCCTCCCGGACGACCGCCCGTACGCCTACGCGCTGCCCGGCCCGACCGGCCGGGTCGTGGTCTCCACCGGCATGCTCGCCGGTCTCAGCGCCGCCGAACGGACCGTCCTGCTGGCCCACGAACGGGCCCACCTGACCCACCGGCACCACCGGTACCTGCTGGCCACCCGGCTCGCCGCCTGCGTCAACCCCTGCCTGCGCCCACTGCGGCTGGCCGTGGCCTACAGCACCGAGCGGTGGGCCGACGAGGAGGCCGCCCAGTCGGTCGGCGACCGCCGGCTGACCGCCCGTGCCGTCGCCAGGGCCGCGCTGATCTCCGGCCCGTTCGACGCGGCCGGGCCCGGCGACCTGCCGGGCCTGCCGGCCTTCGCCGGCCCCGGGCCGGTACCGCGCCGGGTGGCCGCCCTGTTGGAGCCCGGCCCGCGCACCACCGGCTGGCCGCCGGCGCACAGCCGGGCCGGCCTGGCCGCGATGGTCGCCGCCGCGGGCACGGCGGTCTCCGCGGCGTCCTCGCTCAACGCCGCCGTCGCCCTGCTGCTCCTGCTCAAGGCCGCCACGCCACTCTGAACGTCAAGGCCGCCACGCCACTCTGAGCGCACCCGGCGAACCACCGCCCGGGGCAGGTCCGTTGACGGTCCGTTCGGGGCCGGGCCGGACACGGCGGTCGATCCTCCGCACACGGGGCCGATGACCCGCCCGCCCTGGGCGCCCGGACCGGTGCGGGGTGGAACGCGAGGGCGGCGACCGGGAGGATGGGGAGCTCCCGGGGAGTGGGGAGGGACGCCGTGTGGCGTGGACTGGCACGGGCGGCAGCGGTCCTGGCGGCAGTGGCCTGCCTGGTGGGGACGGGTGCGGGCGGCTGGCTCCTGACCGGGGAGCGGATGGGCGCGGCCCTCGGCATCGGCCCGCCCGGCGGCGACCTGGTGGTCGCCCGCTGCTACCAGGTGTACGACACGGAGGGCTACGACGACGGGCGGGACTGCCGCGGCGACTTCACCCCGGCGGGCGGCTCCGCGGACGCCGTCCGCCCGATGGTGCTGCGCGGCGCGGCGGCCGACCACCGGCCGGGCACCCGCCTCGCCGTGCGGCTGAGCCACGGCGCCGCGTACGAGCCGTCCGCGGAGCCGGCGGTGAAGTACGGCATCGCGGCCGGGCTCGTCCTGGTGGTCGGCGGCACCCTCGCGGCCTGGCTGTTCGCCTGCGCCCGGCACGGCCGCCTCCAGGACGGGGAGGGCTACGTCTTCGCGGCCCTGGCCGGACTGGTCGGCGTGCCGCTGCTGGGCATCGCGGTCGGCGTGGTGGCCGGCCTCCTGGAGGCGGTGTTCTGAGCCGCGCTTCCCGGGGCCCGGGGGGCCGCGGCGCGCCCGGTCAGCGGTTGCCGAGCGCGAAGAGCAGGATCACGAAGCCCGCGAAGAGGTGGGTGCCCGCGATGTAGATCGAGGCCCTGATCATCATGGCCTTGCGCCTGGCCCTCTCGTCGAGGACGGCGTCGGACCGGGTGGTCTCGGACCGGGTGGCGTCGGGCATCGACGGGACTCCTGCTGGGGCCGGGGCGTGGCGGCCCCGGAGCGGACCGCACGGCCTCCCAGCGTACGGCCGCACCGCCCGCCGCAGCCGCCCGTCCGGGAGCCGTGGCGGAGATCACGCACCGCGGCCCCCACCTACGGTGGCGTAACTCACTTCACAAGGTGAACTATCGACGTCATGGCCGATCTTCGGGAGACCCCTGACCTCCGCTCCTACGTCGCCCTCGGCGACTCCTTCACCGAAGGCCTGAACGACCCCGGCCCGGACGGCCAGTTCGCCGGCTGGGCCGACCGGCTCGCCGGGATGCTCGCCGACCGGCACCGGGACGGCGACTTCCGCTACGCCAACCTGGCGGTCCGCGGTCGCCTGCTGGACCAGATCACGGCCGAGCAGGTGCCGCAGGTACGGCGGATCCGGCCGGACCTGGTGACCTTCTGCGCCGGCGGCAACGACATCCTGCGCCCCGGCAGCGACCCGGACGAGGTCGCCGAGCGGTTCGAGAACGCCGTGGTGGAGCTCCGGCGCAGCGCCGGCACCGTGCTGGTCTGCACCGGTTTCGACACCCGTGACGTGCCCGTGCTGCGCCACCTGCGCGGCAAGATCGCCACCTACAACGTGCACCTGCGGGCGATCGCCGACCGCAACGGCTGCGTGGTGGCCGACCTCTGGTCGCTGCGTTCGGTGCACGACCGCCGGGCCTGGAGCGACGACCGGCTGCACCTGTCCCCCGAGGGCCACCAGCGGGTCGCCCTGCTCGCGGCCCGCTCGCTCGGGCTGCCGACCGCCGCCGACCCGGAGGCGCCGTGGCCGGCCGGCCCCGCCCCGACCCCGGCCGAGCAGCGCCGGGAGAACCTGCAGTGGGCCCGCACCTTCCTGCTGCCCTGGGTGGGCCGCCGGATCCGGGGCGAGTCGTCGGGCGACAACGTCGAGGCCAAGCGTCCGGAGCTGCTCCCGCTCTGAGGGCGGCCGGGCTTGCGCCCGTCCCGGGCCCGCGTACGCCGGAGGGCCGTACCACCGCGGTGGTACGGCCCTCCGGCGTACGCGGGCGCAGCCGCCCGCGCCGTCCGACTACTCGACGACGAGCTCGACCGGGATGTTGCCGCGGGTGGCCCGGGAGTAGGGGCAGACCTCGTGCGCCTGCTTGACCAGCAGCTCGCCCGTCTCACCGGCCAGCGCGTCGGGCAGCTCGACCCGCAGGGTCACGGCGAGGCCGAAGCCCGCGCCGTCCTTGCCGATGGAGACCTCGGCCGTCACCGACACCTCGCCGGTGTCCACCCGCGCCTGCCGCCCGACCAGGCCGAGTGCACTGGCGAAACAGGCGGCGTAGCCGGCCGCGAACAGCTGCTCGGGGTTGGTGCCCTGGCCGTTGCCGCCGAGCGCCGGCGGCATCGCCAGCGCCAGGTCCAGCTGGCCGTCGGAGCTGACCGTGCGTCCCTCGCGGCCGTTCGCAGTGGCCACAGCGGTGTAGAGCGCGTCCATTCCGGTTCCCTTCTCGCCTCGGCGGCTCCGGGGTCCCGGGCTGCCCATGGCCATAAGTAGAGCACACGATTCAATTGGGCACAACTCAATCGCGCGGAGTGGACTCGGTACCCTGGACCCATGACCACGCTCCCCGACCTCCCGAACGAGGAGCTGCTGCGCCTCGACCGGCAGATCTGCTTCTCCCTGCACGCCGCCTCGCGGGCCTTCGGCAGCGTCTACCGGGTCGCCCTCAAGGACCTCGGCCTGACCTACCCGCAGTACCTCGTCATGCTGGTGCTGTGGGAGCACGGGGACCTGCCGGTCAAGCAGATCGGCGAGCGCCTGCGCCTGGACTCGGGGACGCTCTCCCCCCTGCTGAAGCGCCTGGAGACGGCCGGCCTGGTCCGCCGCGAGCGCAGCGCCGAGGACGAGCGCTCGGTCACCGTGAGCCTCAGCCCGGCCGGCGACGCGCTGCGCGAGCGCGCCCTGGAGGTGCCGCGCCGGATCAGCCGCTCGACCGGCCTCCCGCTCTCCGACCTCACCGAACTGCGCGCCCTGCTGGATCGCGTCACGGCCGCGCTCGACGCGGCCGTGCTGGACGAGGCCCTGCTGGACGAGGCCCTGCTGGACGAGGCCTGAGCACCCGCCGGAGCCGGGCCCGGCGCCCGGCGCCCAGCACCCGGCGCTCAGGATGCGCAGCGCTCAGGACTCGTAGCGCTCGACCTCCTCGACGCTGCGCACGCTCGCCAGGTTCGGATCCTCCCCCGCCTCCATGCGGGCCCGCCGCTGCCGCAACAGGTCCCAGCACTGGTCGAGCTGCTGCTCGATGTCGTGCAGGCGCTGCCGTTCGGTCTCCGGGTCGATCCGCCCCTCGGCGAGGAGCGCCCGCAGCTCCCGTTCGGCGGCGACCATCTCGCCGATCCGCTCCAGGATCCGCCGGTCCGCCCCACCCCCCAGGTCCGGTTGCTGTGCCATGCGGCGCCTCCTCGGTTCCGCCTCCAGCCTAGGAACGGGGGCCGCCGGGCGCGACCGCAGCGGGGCGCCGACCCGGACGGCCCAGTCCCGGCTTGACAGTTCGTCAGCGGACCAGCAGGATCCCAAAATTGGAAATGACTTTCACTTCTAAAAGGAGCTGGCCCATGTCCCTCGACGTCTCCCCCACCCTGCTCGCCCAGGCCGAGCGCGACGAGGTCGACGAGACCGCGTTCGTCGACACCGTCCGCACCTCGCTGCCCTACGCGTACCGGCTGATCTCCGACCTCGCCGCCGAACTGCGCTGCGGCACGGCCGAGTTCGCCGACAACACGACCGCCCCCTCGGAACCGGAGCGCGGCCAGCTACTGCGCGCGCTGGCCAGCGACGCGATCCGGGGCAGCCTGGAACGGCACTTCGGGGTCCGGCTCGCCTTCCAGAACTGCCACCGGGTGGCGGTCTTCCACCCCGGCGCGGAGCACGGCGAGACCTACCGGCGGTTCACCTCGGTGCGCTCGCAGCTGCTCAACCAGTCGCCGGAGTTCCGGGACTGCTGAGCCGGCACCGCCGGGATCAGCCCGGTGGCGACCAGCCCGGATCCCGGCCGGTCAGGCCGAGCAGCCTGGTCTGCGGGTCGGCGTCCGGGCCGGTCGGCACGGCAGGGGCGAACATCCCGGTGGCGGAGAGGTCCCCGTAGCGCCGCACCTCGGCCAGCGCGAAGGCCGCGGACGCGGGCGACATCCGCCCGGCGCCGCCGAGCGCCCGGGCCAGGTCCCAGCCGTGCACCACCGCGTCCACGGCCATCTCCCGGCAGTAGCCCAGGCCGTCCCGGTCCGCGTACGAGAGGTGCACCGTCCGGTCCAGCGCCCCGGGGGCGGCGAAGGCCACGGCCGCGGCGGCGTACGCGGTGGCCCAGGTACCGCCCGGGTCGGCGCCCAGCACGTCTCCGTCGAAGTAGCTGCCGACCTGTGCGACGGTCGCGCCGGCCAGCATCTCGGGCACCCACAGCTGCTCGGCCGTCAGATGGTTGACCAGATCGCGGACGGTCCACCCGGAGCACGGCGTGGGCAGCTCCCACTGGCGCCGCAGGACCATGCCGACCAGCCGGTCGAACTCGGTCACGGCCTCGGTGTAGCGGTCCAGCACGTCCCGGTGGGCGTTCCGCTCGTGTTGGCATGCCATACCCACACAGTGCCCCCGATGACCCTCGGCGGCACACCGTGGGGGGCGCGGAGGATGATGTGACCCGGCCGGAGGCGTCCGGCCGCCGCGACCCGAGGAGCCGCCATGTCCCGCCACCGGATCACCGTCCTCGGGGAGTGCGTCGCCGACGCCTTCACCGACAGCCGGCGCGGGACGCACGGCGAGCTCGCACTGCGGGTGCACCCGGGCGGCGGCCCGGCCAACACGGCGGTGGCACTGGCCCGGCTCGGTACGCCCACCCGGTTCCTCGGCCGGCTGTCCGGGGACGTGTTCGGCCGGCTGTTCCGGGCGCACCTCGCGGAGTCGGGCGTGGACCTGAGCGGCTGCGTGACGGCCGCCGAACCCAGCACCCTGGCCGTCGCCGACCTGGACGACCGGGGCCGGGCCGACTACTCCTTCCACGCCGAGGGCACCGCGGACTGGCAGTGGACGGCGTCCGAGCTGGCCGCCGAACCGGCGCTCGACCCGGACTGCGTGCACACCGGCTCGCTCGCCCTGGTCCGGGCCCCGGGCGGCGCGGTGGTGGAGGAGTTCCTGGCCCGCGCGGCCCGCAGCGCCACCGTCTCGGTCGACCCCAACGTCCGGCCGCTGCTGGTCGCGCCCGCCGCCTACCGGGAACGGCTGACGCGCTGGTGCGAGCTGGCGGACGTGCTCCGGCTCAGCGACGACGACCTCGGCCACCTGATGCCGGGGGCCGCACCGGAGGAGGCCTGCGACCGCTGGCACGCCGCGGGGGTGCGGCTGGTGGTGGTCACCCTGGGCGCGGCGGGGGCGCTCGTCTCACTGGACGGCGCACGGGTGACGCTGCCCGCCGAGCCCGTCACGGTGGTCGACACCGTCGGCGCGGGCGACGCCTTCACCGCCGGCCTGCTGCACCACCTC
This sequence comes from Kitasatospora sp. NPDC088346, assembly GCF_044740765.1. Classification (NCBI taxonomy): domain Bacteria; kingdom Bacillati; phylum Actinomycetota; class Actinomycetes; order Kitasatosporales; family Streptomycetaceae; genus Kitasatospora; species Kitasatospora sp. NPDC088346. The sequence continues at coordinate 43,142 of NZ_JBIURH010000040.1, read as the reverse complement.
GGTGGCCAGGGACTGCTGGGCGGCCGGCTGGGGGCACTGACCCTCGACCGGGCGGCCCGGGCGTGCCGGTTCGCCGGCCGGGTGGCCGCCCTGACCTGCTCGGTGCCGGGCGCCAACCCGCCCCGCGTCGACCTGCTGACCGACTGGCCCGGCTGACCCGACCGACCCTGCCGACCGGCCGAACCACCCCCGCCCGCCGCCCGCCGCCCCCGCCTCAGTCGACCGGCGCCTTCTCCCGCAGCACCTCCACGAAGGCCCTCATCCAGCCCGGGTGGTCCGGCCAGGCCCGCCCGGAGACGAGCACCCCGTCCACCACGGCCTCGCCGTCGACGTAGCCCGCCCCGCCGGCCGTCACGTCGGGCTCCAGCGCCGGGTACGCGGCCGTCCGCCGGCCCGCCAGGGTGCCGCCGACCAGGGGGATCAGCGGCCCGTGGCAGAGCTGCGCGACCGGCTTGTCCAGCTCGAAGAAGTGCCGCACCACCCGCTGCACCTCGGCGTCGTTGCGCAGGTACTCGGGGGCCCGGCCGCCCGGCAGCACCAGCGCGACGTAGTCGGCCGGGTCGACCTCGGCCACCGCCAGGTCGGCCTCCCAGGTGTAGCCGGGTTTCTCGGTGTAGGTGTCGAAGCCGTCCACGAAGTCGTGCACCACGAACTGCAGCCGCTTCCTGCTCGGCGCCGCGATGTGTACCTCGTAGCCCTCCTCCCGCAGCCGCTGGTACGGGTAGAACACCTCCAGTGACTCCGCCGCGTCACCGGTCACGATCAGGATCTTGGCTGCCATGCCGGGGATTCCGTCCTTTCCTCCGCCACACGGACCGCACGGGCCACGCGGACCGCACGCAGGCGCACCGGCCGCGCGGGCCACGCGAGCCCTACCGGGTCGACCGCGACACACACTGCCCGCTGACCGCCCGACGGGCAACGAGGCGCACGGCGCACAGCACCGGCGCTCCGCGCGCGCCCGATGCGCCCCCCGCCGTCATCCGTGGGCGCCGGCCCAGTCCAGCAGCCGTTCCACGGGCCAGGTGGTGACGATCCGTTCGGCGTCCAGCCCGGCGTCGGCGGCCCGGGCACAGCCGTACGCCTGCCAGTCCAGCTGGCCGGGTGCGTGGGCGTCGGTGTCGATCGAGAACAGGCAGCCGGCCTCGGCCGCCAGGGCGATCAGCCGGGCGGGCGGATCGCGGCGCTCGGGGCGGCAGTTGATCTCGACGGCCGTCCCGGACTCCGCGCAGGCGGCGAAGACGGCCTCGGCGTCTAAGGCGGACTCCGGGCGCGTCCGGCCCGCGATCAGCCGACCGGTGCAGTGGCCGAGCACGTCGACCCGCGGATTGCGGACGGCGGCGAGCAGGCGTGCGGTCATCGCCGCCCGGTCCATCCGGAGTTTGGAGTGGACCGAGGCGACCACCACGTCCAGTTCCGCCAGCAGCTCCGGCTCCTGGTCGAGCGAGCCGTCGTCGAGGATGTCGCACTCGATCCCGGTGAGCAGCCGGAACGGTGCCAGGCCGCCGCCCTCCTCGGCGACCACGCCCAGCTGCTGCCGCAGGCGTTCGGGGCTCAGCCCGCGGGCGACCTTGAGCCGGGGTGAGTGGTCGGTGAGCACCGCCCACGCGTGGCCGAGGTCGCGGGCGGTGCGGGCCATCAGGCCGATCGGGCTGCCGCCGTCGGACCAGTCCGAGTGCAGGTGGCAGTCGCCGCGCTGGGCGGCGAGCAGTTCCTCGCCGCCGTCGGCGAGTGGGCCGGCCCGCTGTTCCAGTTCGGTCAGGTAGTCGGGGGTGCGGCCGGTGGAGGCCTGGGCGATCACCTCGGCGGTGACCGGGCCGATGCCGGGCTCCCGGGCGGCCCGGGCGGCGTCCAGCGGCCCGGCGGGCAGGACGGCCGCGGCCTGCGCCGCGGCACGGAAGGCCTTCACCCGGTACGGCGAGGCCAGCTCCCGTTCCAGCAGGAAGGCGATCCGTTCGAGGGCGGTGACCGGGTCCATACCGCCAGTCTGGCCCGGCGTCACCGGGCCGCGCTCGGCGAGAGATCCGACACAGAACCCTTGTTGACACCGTGTATAACTGCTTCACTCCTTGGCATGGCCGCACGCGGGACCGCCGGCCTCCCTGCCCCTGCCCCCACCGGAGCCGACCGATGCGTGACGCCTCCACCGCCGCCCGTCCGCAGGACCGCGAGCAGCACGCCGAACGGCTGCTGCGCGCCTCCGCCAAGCACTCCCACGACCCGCTCACCGAGATCGACTGGAACGCCCCCGTGGACCCGGAGCACTTCGCGCTCCCCGCACACCGCGTCTCGCTCCACGGCACCCCACTGTGGCACTCGCTCGGCCCGCAGCAGCGCGCCCGCCTCAGCGTCGACCAGTTCGCCAGCACCACCTCGGCCGGCATCTGGTTCGAGCTGATCCTCATGGAGGGCCTGGTCCGGCACGTCTACGCGAGCGACCTGACCACCCGGCACGCCCAGTACGCGCTCACCGAGGTCGCCGACGAGTGCCGGCACTCCACCATGTTCGCCCGCTACATCAGCACCGTCGGCTACCCCTCCGCGCGGCCCAGCCGCCGCGCCGAGCGGCTGGGCCGGCTGCACTTCCTGGTGAACGACACCGCCATGACCTTCGCCGGCGCGATATTCGTCGAGGAGTTCACCGACGCCATGCAGCGCGAGATGATCCGCGACGACGACCTGCAACCGCTGGCCCGCGCGGTCGCCCGGATCCACGTGATCGAGGAGGCCCGGCACATCGGGTACGCCAAACCGGAGCTGGAGCGGCGCTGGGCCCGGATGAGCGCACCCCGCCGGGCGGTGTTCAGGCGGGGCCTCGCCGTGCTGGCGCAGCAGTCGGTGGCGGAGATCGTCCATCCCCGGGTGTACGCGCGGGCCGGGCTGGACCCGGCCGCGGCACAGCGGGCGGCGCACCTCAACCCGTACTGGCGCGACGCCCGGGTCGACTGGGCGCGCAAGGCGGTCGCCTTCTTCACCGAGCTCGGCATCATCGACCGCAGCGTGGAGCCGATGTGGCGCCGCGCGGCGCTGCTCGCCCCCCGCTGACCGGGCCGGCCGGGGTTCGAGGGCGGCGCGGCTCCTACAGCACCGCCGAGCCGGCCAGCCGCCCCAGGCCGAACGTCACCGCGGAGGCGACCGCCACGATCAGCAGCTGGCGCACCGCCGTCCAGGCCGCGCTGCGGCCCGACCCGCGGCCCAGCGCACCACCGACCACCAGCGAGGCGAGGGCGGTCAGCGCGGTCGAGGCGGCCACCGCCGTACCGCCCGCCGTGAAGAACCACGGCAGCAGCGGAACGAGCGCGCCGAGCGCGAACAGCAGCAGCGAGCTGACCGCCGCCACCACCGGCGTGCCCGCGTCCTGGGCGCTGACGCCGTACAGGATCCGCAGGCTGGTGCTCCGCGCGCCGCGGCCCGCCGACACCACGCCGCGGCTCGCCCGCGCTGCCGTCTCCGGGTCCAGGCCGCGGGCCCGCATGGAGCCGCTCAGCTGCGCCAGCACCACCGGCGGGGAACGCCGCCAGGCCCGTTGCAACGCGTCCTCCATGCCCCGGGCCACCTCCACCTGGCTGCGCACCGAGACCCACTCGCCGGCCGCCATCGACAGCGCTCCCGCGACCAGGCTCGCCAGCCCGGACAGCCGTACCGTCCCGACGTCCACGGAGGCCCCCGCCACCCCGAGGACCATGCACAGGTTGGTGACCAGCCCGTCGTTCACCCCGAGCACCGCGGCCCGGATCCCGCCCCCGGCGACCCGGTCGGCGGTGCGGCCGATCGCCGACAGCTCCTCCTCCGCGGCCCGGTCCTCGGCGTCGCTGCGCTCGGCCGGGTCCCAGCGCGGCGCGAGCACCGCCCAGTCGGGACCGCCCGCGGGTGACGTCATGTCAGCACCTCCTCGTCGGCCAGGTTAGGTCCTGTCCGGTCGATCCTGTCGGATCGGCCTGCGGCGTCGGGCGCCCGGGACGACCGGCCCCGGGGGTGCGCCCGCCCGGCGGGGGGCGGAGGATCGGGTGGTGGACACTCAGGGCGCCGCAGGCGACATCCGGCTCGGAACGGCGCGGGGCCGGTGGGTGGTCCTGGCCACGGTGCTCGGATCGGGCATGGCGATGCTCGACGGCACGGTCGTCAACGTCGCCCTCCCCCGGATCGGGACCGACCTCAACGCCTCGCTGGCGGCCCTGCAGTGGACGGTCAACGCCTACCTGCTGACGCTCGCCGCGCTGATCCTGCTGGGCGGATCGCTCGGCGACCGCTACGGGCGGCGCCGGGTCTTCCTGATCGGGGTCGGCTGGTTCGCCGCGGCCTCGGCGGTGTGCGCGGCCGCCCCGAACATCGAGGTGCTGATCTTCGCCCGCGCCCTCCAGGGGGTCGGCGGCGCGCTGCTCACCCCGGGTTCGCTGGCGATGCTCCAGGCGGTGTTCCATCCGGACGACCGGGCCGGCGCGGTGGGTGCCTGGTCGGGGCTGGGCGGCGTGGCCGCCGCCGTCGGGCCGTTCCTCGGCGGGTGGCTGGTGGACGGGCCCGGCTGGCGGTGGATCTTCCTGCTGAACGTGCCGCTGGCCGCCGTCGTGGTGCTGGTGACGGCCCGGCACGTGCCGGAGACCCGGGACCCGGCGGACCCGGGCCGCTTCGACGTCCGCGGTGCGACGCTGGCGGCCCTGTCGCTCGCCGGGGTGACGTACGCCCTCACCGAGGGGCTGGCGGGATGGTCACTGGCCGCCGGGGTGGCGGGCGTGCTGCTCGGTGCCGCCTTCGTGGTCGCGGAGCGCCGGAGCAGCAACCCGATGCTCCCCCTGGACCTCTTCGCCTCCCGGCTGTTCACCGCGGTCAACCTGGTGACGCTGTGCGTGTACGCGGCGTTCAGCGGCATCTTCCTGCTGCTCACCGTCCAGTTGCAGACGGTCTCCGGGTTCAGCCCGCTGGCCGCCGGGGTGGCGCTGGTGCCGATCACCGTGCTGATGCTGGCGCTGTCCAGCCGGGCGGGCCGCCTGGGGAAGTCGATCGGGCCCCGGCTGCCGCTCTTCCTGGGGCCGATGATCTGCGCCGCGGGGGTGCTCCTGATGCTGCGGATCGGGCCGGGCGCCTCGTACTGGACGGACGTGCTGCCCGCCGTGACGGTGCTGGGGGCCGGGATGACGCTGCTGGTCGCCCCGCTCACCGCGACCGTGCTGGCGGCGGTCGACGTGCGGCGCGCGGGCATCGCCAGCGGGGTGAACAACGCCGCCGCGCGGGCCGCCGGGCTGCTGGCGGTGGCGGCGCTGCCGGCCCTGTCCGGGCTGAGCGGCGAGTCGTACCAGGTGCCGGCGGAGGTCGACGACGCCTTCGGCACCGCGATGCTGATCTGCGCCGGACTCCTCACGGCGGGCGGGTTGCTGGCGCTCGCCACCGTGCGCAGCGACGCGCTGGAGCCGGACCGGCCGGTGGCCGAGCCGGACTGCGACTGGTACTGCGGGACGACCACCCCGCCGATCGGGCCGGGGCGGGGCCGCCCGGCCGCCGCCGGAGAGACCGACGGCCCCGCTCAGGGCTGAGCGGGGCCGTCCGGACGGAGCACCGGCTGCCGCCGGTGCCGGCCGTCAGAGGATGTCGCCCGGGGCGTACTTCGCGGCCGCCAGGTGGGCGTCGGCCACGGCCTGCACCCGCCGCACCACCTCGGCCACCTGCGCGCCGGCCGCGCCCGTGAAGGAGAGCCGGTCCGCCAGCAGCGCGTCGAGCGCGGCCCGGTCCAGCGGGATCCGGTCGTCGGCGCCGAGGCGGTCGAGCAGCGCGTTCTCCCGGGCGCCCTCGCGCATCGCGAGCGCGGAGGCGACGGCGTGCTCCTTGATGACCTCGTGCGCGACCTCCCGGCCGACACCGGCCCGCACCGCGCCCATCAGCACCTTGGTGGTGGCCAGGAACGGCAGGTAGCGGTCGAGCTCGGCCTCGATCACGGCCGGGAACGCGCCGAACTCGTCCAGGACGGTCAGGAAGGTCTCCAGCAGGCCGTCGAAGGCGAAGAAGGCGTCCGGCAGGGCCACCCGGCGCACCACCGAGCAGGAGACGTCGCCCTCGTTCCACTGGTCGCCGCCCAGCTCGGCGGTCATCGACGCGTAGCCGCGCAGGATGACGGCGAGGCCGTTGACCCGCTCGCAGGAACGGGTGTTCATCTTGTGCGGCATGGCCGAGGAGCCGACCTGGCCGGCCTTGAAGCCCTCGGTGACCAGCTCGTGGCCGGCCATCAGCCGGATGGTCTTGGCCAGGCTGGACGGCGCGGCGGAGAGCTGGACGAGGGCGGTGAGCACCTCGAAGTCCAGCGAGCGCGGGTAGACCTGGCCGACGCTGGTGAGCACGTTGGCGAAGCCGAGGTGGCCGGCCACCCGGTGCTCCAGCTCGGCCAGCTTGTCGGCGTCGCCGCCGAGCAGGTCGAGCATGTCCTGCGCGGTGCCGACCGGGCCCTTGATCCCGCGCAGCGGGTAGCGGGCGATCAGCTCCTCCAGCCGGTGGAAGGCGACCAGCAGCTCGTCCGCGACGGTCGCGAACCGCTTGCCGAGGGTGGTGGCCTGGGCGGCGACGTTGTGCGACCGGCCGGCCATGACCAGCTCGCCGTGCTCGGCGGAGAGCCGGCCGAGGCGGACCAGGACGGCGACCGTGCGGTCCCGGACGTGCTCCAGCGACTGCCGGATCTGCAGCTGCTCGACGTTCTCGGTGAGGTCGCGCGAGGTCATGCCCTTGTGGATCTGCTCGTGCCCGGCGAGCTCGCTGAACTCCTCGATCCGGGCCTTCACGTCGTGGCGGGTGATCCGCTCACGGGCCGCGATCGACTCCAGGTCGACCTGGTCGACGACCCGCTCGTAGTCGGCGACGGCGGTGGCCGGGACCTCGATGCCGAGGTCCTGCTGGGCCTTCAGGACGGCGAGCCACAGGTGGCGCTCGAGGACCACCTTGTGCTCGGGGGACCACAGCTGGGCCAGGGTCGCCGAAGCGTACCGGGAGGCCAGGACATTGGGGATCTGGGGCTTCGCGCTCACGCTTCGCAAGCCTAACAGTCGAGGTCACACCGGCCGACGGCGGTCCGCGGGCAACCCGCCGGGCGCGCGGCCCCGGCGGTGCGGCCCACCGCGTCAGAACAGCGCGTCCTGCTCCCCCGGGTCGGGCGGCCGGACGCAGTCCCGCAGGCCCAGGCCCGTACAGCGCCGGACGTCGTCCGCGGCGGCGAGCGCCCATCCGGCGAGCAGCCGGGTGTCCAGCAGCAGCGGCTGGTCGTCCGGGTGCTCGCCCGGCCCCTGCGGGTCGATGAACAGATGGCTGCCGATCGCCGGCCGGACGGTGCCGACCAGCGTGGCGCCGGGGCTGAGCGCGGTGACCTTCCGGTACGCGGCCGGCGCGCCCCCGGCCAGGCCGAACAGTGCGACCTGGTCCACCAGGGGGCCGTCGGGCAGCAGCTCGATCCCGTGCCCGGCGAGCAGCGGCAGCACCTCGCGGCGGCAGGCGAGCAGCTCCGCGCGTCGGTCGGCGACCTCGGCCAGTCCCCACCAGGCGGCGGACTTCACCGAGCTGCGGACGCGCTCCCGGGCCAGCCCGGCCTGGGCGACGGTCAGCTCCGCCCGGCGGACGGCCGGGAGCCGACCCCGGCCGACGAAGGTGAACACCGGGGCCGCCTGGTCGAGCAGCCGCGCGATGCCGCGGTGCTCACCGGTGAGGCCGACCTTGAGCAGCCCCGCGCCGAACCAGGCGAGGTAGAGCCGGTAGGTGCGGCCGTCGTCGAGGATCCGGTCGCGGGCGAGGGCGAGCCCCGGATCGGCCCGCTGGCAGCTCTCGCACTGGCTGGTGCCGCCCTCCGGCGCGACCTCCTCGCGGTACGGGCACCGGCGGTTGCCGCGCGAGCTGCGCACGCCGGTGCACCGGCGCGGCCCGGACACCCGCCAGCCGATCCGCAGCCCGGCGGTGATCTCCCGCGCGTGCTCGCGCCGCCAGTCGGTGGCGCTCAGGCGCGGGACGCCGTCGTGCCAGCCCAGGCCGGTGACCGTCCAGTCAGCCATCGCGTGCCGCTCCCCTCGCTCCGGCTGGGAGGATAGCCGCACGGTCCGACAGCGCCCGCCGGCCTGCGGGCAGGACCCAGGGCTCGTCAGACCAGCCCTAGCGGCCGGCGAGCAGCGGCAGGACCTGCCGGCAGAGCCCGTCCAGGGCGACCCGCTGGTCCGGGTCCAGGCTGGCGAAGGCCTCGTGGGCCCGGGTCATGTCGTCCCGGATCCGGTCGAGGATGGTGCGGCCCTCGGGGGTGATCGCGACGATCTTGACGCGGCGGTCACCGGGCGCGGTCTCCCGGCGGGCGAGGCCGAGCGCCTCCAGCCGGTCCACGATGCCGGTCACGTTGGAGGCGTCGCAGCCGAGCCGACCGGCCAGCGCACGCATCGGCACCGGCTCCTGGACGGCCTTCAGCGCCTTGGCCTGCGAGGAGTTCAGCCCGTTGCGTCCCGCGGCCAGCGCGAAGTCCTGGAAGTACGCGGCGCCGACGGCTGCCACCGCCTCCATCAGGTCGACGGTGGACGGAGCCGGGGTGGTCGCTGTGGTGCCCATGTCGGCCAGGTTACGCCGAAAAGGTTCACCTGCTCCAGCTTTGACCGCGGCAAGTGCCGGTGGCACCGGACGCCGCGGCGGGTGTCACAGCACCAGCAGCTCGAACAGGTGCCGCAGCTCGCCCTCCGGGTCGGCCGTCAGGCCGGTGTGCACCGGCCCGGGCTGCACCACGGCGCTGCGCGGCGCCGTCAGCCAGCGGAACCGGCGGCCGGGGCCGTCCGCGGCCGCGGGCCCGGCGGCCGGACCGCCCGCGCAGACCGCCTCGATCCCGTGCAGCGCGCGCCGCACCCCGGCCACGTCGGCGACCGGGTCCAGGGCCAGCAGCCGCCCCTGGTCGAGGTGGGTCCTGGCGCCGAGGAAGTCGGTCCGGCGGCAGTGGAGCAGGACGCCGATGTTCACGAACTCCCCGCGCTCGACCCGCGGCACGGCGCGCAGCACCGCGTACTCGTAGTCGTGCCGCTCCACGGCCCGGCTCCCCTCCCGGTCCGTCGCAGCGCGTCCGGTCAGTGCCTCCATCAGCCCTTCACCTCCGGCAGCCAGTCGCGCGGGCCCGCCAGCCGGGCCGTGAGCTGGTCGAGGTAGGCCTCCCGTACGGCCTGCGGGCCGGCGAAGCCGGGCTCCTCGGCCAGCCACTCGTCGGGGATCGCGTCGACCGCGTCGGCCAGCGCCCCGGCGGCGAGCGGCGCGAGCTCGGCGTCGGCGGACCCGAGGTCGGGCGCGGCGCCGAGCAGGGCGTGGTCCGAGGCGTCGTACGGCCTGCCGACCCAGCCGGCGGCGCCCGCCCAGTGGTGGTGGAAGATGAGGCTCGCGCCGTGGTCGATCAGCCGCAGGCCGCCGGCGGCGACCAGCAGGTTGGGGTTGCGCCAGGAGCGGTCGACGTTGCCGATCAGCGCGTCGAACCAGAGCACCCGCCCGGCCAGCGCGGCGTCCACGTCGAAGCAGAGCGGATCGAAGTTGAGCGCGCCGCTGACGAAGGCCATCCCCAGGTTGACGCCGCCGCTGGCCCTCATCTGTTCCTGGATCTGCTGTTCGGGCTCGCTGCGTGCGAGCACCGGGTCCAGGTCGATCCGGACCAGCTCCGGCACCGGCAGCCCGAGCCGCCGGCCCAGCTCCCCGGCCAGCACCTCGGCGACCAGCGCCTTGCGGCCCTGCGCGGCGCCGACCCACTTCAGCACGTACAGCCGGCGGTCGTCGGCCTCGACCAGGCCGGGCATCGAGCCGCCTTCACGCAGTGGCGTCGCATAGCGGACCGCCGTCACCTCGGAGAGCATCCGGCCAGCCTACCGATCGTCAGCCCGCTGCCGGGCGCGCCTGCGGTGGCAGCGCGGCACGGTCCGTGCAAGGGTTGCGGACAACTGTCCTGATACGGCATGAACCGGCACACAAGGGATGGACGATGGAGCGACCTCGGATCCTGATCGCGGGCGGCGGCTTCGCCGGCCTGGAGTGCGCACGCCGACTGGAACGCAAGCTCTCCCCCTCCGAGGCGGAGATCTCGCTGATCGCACCGTTCAGCTACCAGCTCTACCTGCCGCTGCTCCCGCACGTCGCGGCCGGTGTGCTGACCCCGCAGTCGGTGGCCGTCTCACTGCGCCGATCCCTGCGCCGCACCCACATCGTCCCGGGCGGCGCGATCGGGGTGGATCCGCGCTCGAAGGTCTGCGTGGTCCGCAAGATCACGGACGAGGTCACCGCGGAGCGCTACGACTACCTGGTCCTGGCGCCGGGCAGCGTGACCCGCACCTTCGACATCCCCGGCCTGACGGACTACGCCCGCGGCATGAAGACGCTCGCCGAGGCGACCTACGTCCGCGACCACGTCATCGCCCAGCTCGACCTGGCCTCCGCCACCCGGGACGAGCGTGAGCGCGAGTCGCGGCTGCAGTTCGTGGTGGTCGGCGGCGGGTACGCGGGCACCGAGACCGCCGCCTGCCTGCAGCGCCTGACCACCGCCGCCAGCCGCCGCTACCCGCGACTGGACCCGCGGCTGATCAAGTGGCACCTGATCGACATCGCACCGAAGCTGATGCCCGAGCTCGGCGACAAGCTGGGCGTCACCGCGCTGCAGATCCTGCGCGAGCGCGGCATCGAGGTCTCGCTGGGCGTCTCGGTCGCCGAGGTGGGCGCCGAGACGGTCAAGTTCACCGACGGCCGGGTGCTGCCGTGCCGGACGCTGATCTGGACGGCCGGGGTCGCGGCCAGCCCGCTGATCGGCACCCTGGACGCGGAGACCGTCCGCGGCCGGATCGCGGTGACCGCCGAGATGCGGGTGCCGCAGTTCGAGGGCGTCTTCGCGCTCGGCGACGCGGCCGCCGTCCCGGACCTCGCGAAGGGGGACGGCGCGGTCTGCCCGCCCACCGCCCAGCACTCCGCCCGCCAGGGCAGGGCCTGCGCCGACAACCTGGTGGCGGCGCTGCGCAACCAGCCGCTGGAGCCCTACTACCACCGCGACCTCGGCCTGGTGGTGGACCTCGGCGGCAAGGACGCGGTGTCCAAGCCGGTCGGTATCGAACTCCACGGCGTACCGGCCCAGTTGGTGGCCCGCGGCTACCACCTGATGGCGATGCGGACCAATGTGGCCAAGTTCCGGGCCGGCGCCAACTGGCTGCTGAACGCGACCGCCGGCGACGACTTCGTCCGCACCGGGTTCCTGGCCCGCCAGCCCGCCCGGCTGCGTGACTTCGAGTACACCGACGCCTACCTGACGAAGGACCAGGTCCGCGAGCACGCCCAGGCCCTGCTGGCCAAGGGCTGAGCCCGGGGCCCGGTCCGGGCCCGCCGCACCGGCGCCGCCGTCCCGTCGGGGGCGGCGGCGCCGGCGTTCGCGGACCGGCCGCGACAGCAGGGTCGGGGGTCAGCTCCGGGCGGCCAGGTACACCCCGGTGGTGTCCTTCCCGGCGGTGTTGCGGCAGGACCAGTTGCCGCTCGGCTGGGCGTTGAGCAGGGTCAGGCAGCGGCCGAGGGCGAGCTGCGCGTAGTAGTTCGGGTGGAACGACTCCTGGAGGGTGCCCTGGGTCGAGGTGCCCATGTCCAGCCAGCGGGCCCACTCGCTGGTGGTCGCGGACGGCGCGCTGGAGGACGTGGCCAGCTTGGTCGACTTCGAGCAGATCTCACGGCCCTGCAGCAGGTCGCGCAGGTCGAGGAACTGCACACCCTTGGCGGCGGCCACCCCGGCCAGGCCGGAGGAGATCTGCGGCACCAGGCTGTCCCGGGCCCAGTCGGCGTCCTGGTCCCAGAACGGGCAGCCGCCGGTGTTGGCCCTGCTCCACCCGCTCTCCGGGTAGCGGTTCTCGCTGCTGCGCGGGAGCGGCGACGGGTACGACTGCAGCACGATCCGGTAGCTGCCGGCGGCGTAGCCGGCCGCGCTCATGACCGCCCGGATCTCGTCGACGGACTTGCCGACGCCGGCCATCGCACCGGCCATCGCCGCGTCCACGGTGCCCTGCTGGTCGTCGTGGCAGTAGGAGTACCAGATCAGGTAGTCCTGGACGCAGCTGGAGATCACGTCGGCGAAGCCGAGGTCGTTGCCGCCGATCGACAGGGTGATCAGCTTGACGTTGTACTGCCGGGCGACGACGGCCAGTTGGTCGGCCTGCGGGGCCTCGCCCTTGTAGGACTGACCGCCGTTGGCGGCGCGGAACACGTTCGTGGTGACCGCGCCCGAGCAGGCCAGGTTGATCTGGTTCTGGCTGATCGTGGCGGCGCTGCGGATCTCGGCGACGTCGGAGCGGTCGCACCCGCTCGCGTAGGTGGCGCCGTACACCCGGGACGGGTCGTACCCGCCGCCGCTGTAGGCCCGGTCGGTGCCGCTGCGACTGCCGGAGGTGGTCAGGCTGTTGCCCTGCCAGCGTCCGGCCTCGCCGGAGATGTAGCTGTCGCCCATCGACACGCTGGCGGTGGGCAGGGCCGCCGCCTCGGCGGCACCCGCGGGGGCGGCCAGGGCGGTCAGCAGGGGCAGGACGAGCGCTGCTGCGGCCAGCAGCGCACGGGTGCGCGGAGTGCGTGGGGTTGTGCGTCGGCTCTTGGGCACGGCGAAACTCCTGCGAACGGCCTCGCGAAGGTGGGGTCGCGAGGCACGGGTGAGGGTGGGCCGCCGGCCGGTGGCGCGATGAATGTGACATGAGCGCGCTTGTTACCGCTAGGTATCCGACACAGGTATTTCAGAGAGTTACCGGTCGGTTCAGATCAGTCGCGAGCCCCCGTCACGGCCCGCCAGGATCTCCGCCAGGTCGTCCGCGAGCGCGGTGGCCTCGGCGGGAGCCAACGTCGAGACGGTGAGCCGGATCCCGGGCGGGGACTGCAGCCGGTAGCGGGCCCCGGGCGCGGGCACCCAGCCGCGCTGCACCAGGGCGGCGGTCACCGCGGACTCGTCGGGCACCGGCACCCAGACGTTCAGCCCGCTCTCGCCGTGCGCCCGGATGCCGCGCGCAGCCAGCGCCCGCAACAGCCCCTCGCGCCGGGCGCGGTAGCCCGCGGCGACGACCTCCGGCGGCGCGCCGCCGGCCCGCCAGAGCTCGGCGACGGTGCGCTGGAGCAGCAGGCTCACCCAGCCGGTGTCGAGCCGCTGGCGGCCCAGCACCCGGTCGACGGTGTCCTGGTCCCCGAGCAGCACCGACACCCGCAGGTCCGGGGCGAGTGCCTTGGCCGCCGAGCGGATCAGCGCCCGGTGGCCGACCACCGGGTCGCCGCCGGGGGCCGCGGCGAGCGAGTGGAACGGCTGGTCGACCATGCCGTGGCCGTGGTCGTCCTCGATCAGCAGCACGTCGGGGTGCCCGGCCAGGACGGCCCGCAGCTCGGCGGCGCGGGCGGCGGTGACCACCGCCCCGGTGGGGTTCTGGGCGCGACTGGTGACGATCAGCGCCCGTGCGCCCGCGGCCAGCGCGTCCGCCAGCGCGCCGGGCAGCGGCCCCTGGTCGTCCAGGGCCGTCGGCAGCACCTTCAGGCCGAGCGCGGGCAGCAGGTCGAACACGCTGCCCCAGCCCGGGTCCTCGACGGCGACCAGGTCGCCGGGGCGCAGCCGGGCGGCCAGTACCCGTCCGATCGCGTCCAGCGAACCGGAGCAGACGGCGAGCGCGCCGGGCGGGGCGCCGTCCTCGCGGTAGGCGGCCGCGGCCAGGGCCAGCAGCCCGGGGTCGGCGATCGGGTCACCGTAGAGCGTGGGCCGCCGCTCGGCCGCGGCGGCGGCCACCGCCAGTGCCGGGCCGAGCGGGGGCAGCAGGGCAGGGTCCGGGTTGCCGTCGGCCAGGTCCCGGGCGCCGGGCGGCACGGGGATCCGGATCCGGTCGCGCGGGGCGTTCACCGGGCGGGCGCGGACCCGGCTGCCCTTGCGGCCGGCGGTCTCGATCACGCCCCGGTCGCGCAGCAGCCGGTAGGCGGCGGCCACGGTGTTGGGGTTGACGCCCAGCTCGGCCGCCAGGTCGCGCAGCGGCGGGAGGGCGGTGCCCGGCGGCAGGGCGCCGCTGCCGACCGCCCGTTCGACGTCGGCGGCGATCTCGCTGGCACGCCTGCCCTGGACCCGATATTCTCCTAGCACAAACGCCATTATGCACTAGTACATAGAGGTTGTCATGTCGGACACGGCCTACGCACGGACGCCCCGGACCACCCCCACCCGCTACAAGGACCGCGCCACCTGGGAGAAGGAGGCCATCCAGAACGTGCTGGACAGCGCCTGGGTCTGCCACCTCGGCTTCGTCGCGCCGGACGGCACCCCCGTCGTGCTGCCCACCATCTACGCCCGGGTCGGGGACCGCCTCTACGTCCACGGTTCGACCGGCAGCCGTCCGCTGCGCGCCGCCGGGGCCGACCAGGGCCTGCCGGTCTGCCTCACGGTGACGCTGGTGGACGCCCTGGTCCTGACCAAGTCCGCGTTCAACCACTCCGTCAACTTCCGTTCGGTGGTGGCCCACGGCACCGCCCACCAGGTGACCGACCCCGAGGAGCTGTCCCTCGCGCTGGACGCCCTGGTGGACCACGCCGTCCCGGGCCGCTCCCGCGCCGTCCGGCCGGCCAACGCCAAGGAGCTCGCCGCCACTGCCGTGATCCGGCTCGACCTCGACGAGGTGTCCGCCAAGACCCGGGCGGACGACGCGGACGACGACGAGGCCGACACCGACCTCCCCTACTGGTCCGGCGTCGTCCCCCTCACCAGCGGCTACGGCACCCCCGAGCCGCACGCCTCCAGCACCGTGCCGCTCCCCGCCCACGTCAGCGACCTGGTCCGGGCCGGCGGTGCGGCGTGCTGATCCGCGGCTGGGACCGCGGCGGCGAGGCCGAGTGGCGGGCCTGGCTCGCCGCCGGCCGGGACTTCGGCCTGCTCGCCGCCAACGGCCCGGCCGGGCACGGGCCGGTCCTGGTGCCGACCCACTTCGTCCTGGACGCCGACCGCGGCGAGATCCTGCTCCACCTCGCCACCCCCAACCCGCTCTGGGCGGCCGTCCGGGCCGACCCCCGGGTCACCCTGTCGGTCACCGACGACTACGCCTTCGTCCCCGGCCACTGGCGCGGCGAACCCGGGACGCCGACCAGCTTCTACGCCTCCGTCCAGTTCTCCTGCTCCGCCGAGATCGTCGACGACGCGGCCGGCAAGGCCGCGATCCTCGACCGCCAGCTGGCGCACTTCCAGCCGGAGACCCCCGGCCTCCGGGTGACGCCGGGCCGGGAGCCGTACGGCCCCCTGCTGTCGGGCCTGCGCGGGCTGCGCCTGACGGTCCACGAGGTCCGGGCGAAGTTCAAGTACGACGACAAGAAGCCCGTCGAGCAGCAGGCCGCCCTCGCCGACCGGCTCGCCGAGCGCGGCCGGGGGCTGGACGGCGGCGCCCGGGCCCAGCTGCTGCGGCGCAACGCGCTGCGCACCGGCGGCTGCCCGGCCGACGGCTGACGGGGCGACGGCTCGCGGGCTAAGCGGGCCGGGCCGGGGCAGGCCAGGGCAGGCCGGCTGCTGACGGGCCGTCGGCCTCGGCCGATCGGGTGGCAGCGGGCGGCGACCTGTCGCACCGTCAGCCTCCCGGCGCGCGATCCCGGCGCCCGGCTGCTGGAATGGGAAGGATTCCGTTCACTCGGCCGAGCAGACGGGCCGCCGGACCCGGGAGCCCGCCCTGTCCACCTCCTCCTCCGCACCCCAGAAGTCCGGCGAGGCCCATCTCGGCCACGTGGTGTTCATCTCGGCCGCGGCCGCGATGGGCGGCTTCCTCTTCGGCTACGACAGCGCCGTGATCAACGGCGCGGTGACGGGCATCCAGAAGCACTTCGGCGTCGGCAACGGCGAGACGGCGTTCGTGGTGGCCATCGCGCTGCTCGGTTCCGCGGGCGGCGCCGTGGTGGCCGGCCGGCTGGCCGACCAGTTCGGCCGGGTGCGGACCATGCTGCTGGCCGCGACGCTGTTCGCGATCAGCGGCGTCGGTTCGATGTTCCCGCCCAGCATCCAGGTGCTGGGCCTGTGGCGGGTGGTCGGCGGCGTCGCGATCGGCATCGCCTCGGTGATCGCCCCGACGTACATCGCCGAGGTCTCGCCCACCGCCTACCGGGGCCGGCTGGCCTCCTTCCAGCAGATGGCGATCGTGCTCGGCATCACCGTCTCCCAGCTGGCCAACTACGCGCTCAACCAGGCGGCCGGCGGCGACTCCACCAACCACCTGGGCGGTGTCCAGGCCTGGCAGTGGATGCTCGGCGTGGAGACGATTCCGGCGCTGGTGTACGGCGGGATGGCGCTCGCCATCCCGGAGTCGCCCCGCTTCCTGATCGCCAACCACCAGGAGGAGCAGGCCCGCGCGGTCCTGCGCGACGTGGAGGGCGAGCAGATCGACCTGGACGCCCGGGTGGCCGAGATCCGCGCGGTGCTGCACACCGAGAACAAGCCGCGGGCGCGGGACCTCACCGGCGGCCGGCTGGGTCTGCTGCCGATCGTCTGGGTCGGCATCGGGGCCTCGGTCTTCCAGCAGTTCGTCGGCATCAACGTGATCTTCTACTACTCCTCCTTCCTGTGGCAGTCGGTGGGCATCAACGAGAGCAACTCACTGCTGATCAGCCTCTCCACCTCGATCGTCAACGTGGTCGGCACCGTGGTCGCGATGGCCCTGGTCGACCGGATCGGCCGCAAGCCGCTGGCCCTGGCGGGCTCGGTCGGCATGGCGCTCGCGCTCGGCACCGCCGCGTGGGCGTTCTCGTTCCGCGAGGGCACCGGCGACAACGCCACCCTGGACGACACGTACGCCACGGTGGCACTGATCGCCGCACACGTCTTCGTCTTCTGCTTCGCGTTCTCCTGGGGCGTGGTGGTCTGGGTGCTGCTCGGCGAGATGTTCCCGAACAAGATCCGCGCACTCGCCCTGTCGGTGGCCGCCTCTGCGCAGTGGCTCGCCAACTGGGCGATCACCGTCACCTTCCCGGACCTCGCCGACTGGAACCTGTCCGCGACGTACGTCATCTACGCCGTGTTCGCCCTGCTGTCCATCCCGTTCGTGGCCTTCTGCATCAAGGAGACCAAGGGCAAGGCCCTGGAGGAGATGGGCTGACGCCTCCGGCCGACGTCCCCGACCTACGCCCCCGGCCGACGTCCCTGGCCGGCGTCCCCGGCTGACGTCGCGTCACCCGGCCGGACCGGATCACCGGACACCGGGACCGGGCGTCAGTAGCATGCTCCCGCGGGCCGTAGCCGCCGCCCGCGCCCGCCGCGCCACGCGGCCCACCCGACGGAGAGGCCATGGGCAGTTCCCGGCAGAACGTCACCTTCCCCGGCAACGGGGGTCCGGCGCACGGCTATCTGGCCCTGCCCTCCCAGGGGGTGGGCCCCGCCGTCCTGGTGGTCCAGGAGTGGTGGGGCCTGACCAGCCACATCGCCGACCTGGTCGACCGCTTCGCCGAGGCGGGCTTCGTCGCCCTCGCGCCCGACCTGTACGGCGGCGCGGTGGCGCACGACCGCGAGGAGGCCGCCCGGATGAAGGCCGAGCTGCCGGCCGAACGGGCCGCCCGGGAGCTGCGCGGCGCGGTCGACTTCCTGCTGGACCACCCCGGGGTGGTCGGCGACGCCATCGGCGTGGTCGGCCTCTGCATGGGCGGCGGTCTGGCCCTGGTCCTGGCTGCCCGGGAGGGTGACCGGGTGGCGGCCGTGGTGCCGTTCTACGGCCTGCCCGACGACGACGGCTTCGACTACCGCGGCCTCACCGCGCACGTGCTCGGGCACTACGCCGAGCAGGACCGCTCCTACCCGCCGGCCGCCGTGGACGAGGCGGCGATCCGGATCGGCGAGGCGACCGACCGGCGTCCGGAGATCCACTTCTACCCGGCCGGCCACGCCTTCATGAACGACGAGAACCCGCGCGGCACCTACGACGCGCTCCAGGCCCGGATCGCCTGGCAGCGCACCCTCACCTTCCTCTGGGGGCACCTCGGCTGAGCGGCCGCCGGGGCCGCCGAATCCGATGGACGCGGGACGGTCCGTCCCCGCATCATCGTGCGATGCGCAGCGACCGAACCCCCGCCCGCCGCTTCGCCTGGGCGGGCCGTGACTACCGGATCCAGACGGCGGCCACGGTGGTCAGCGGGCTCGGCAACGCCGGCGCGCCGATCGCCACCGCCTTCGCCGTCCTGGAGGGCGGCGGCACCGTCGCCGAGGTCGGCTGGGTCTCCGCGGCCCGGCTGGTCCCGCTGGTGGCGTTCCTGCTGGTCGGCGGCGCCCTGGCGGACAGGATCCCGCGACAGCGGGTGATGGCCGCGGCCAACCTGTTCAACGCCCTCGCGCAAGGCCTCCTCGCCGCCCTGGTGCTCGCCGGTTCGGTCCCGCTCTGGGCGCTGCTGCTGCTCTCCGCGGCCGGCGGCGTCGGCCAGGCGTTCTACGCCCCCGCCGCCGAGGGAATGATCATGGAGGCGGTCGAGCCGGCGCACGCGGGCAAGGCGTTCTCGGTCTACCGGATGGCGCTCAACGGCTCCCAGATCGGCGGAGCCGCCCTCGGCGGGGCGCTGACCGCCGCGGCCGGGCCCGGCTGGGTGCTGGCCCTGGACGCGGCCGGCTTCGCGGTCGCCGCCGGCCTGCGGCTGCTGCTCCGCGCCGCCCCCGGTGACCGGGGACCGTCCGGCGGCGGCATGCTGGGCGAACTGCGCTCCGGCTGGCGGGAGTTCGCCTCCCGCCGATGGCTCTGGGGAGTGGTGCTGCAGTTCTCCGTGGTGATGGCCTGCATCAACGCGGTGGACTCGGTCTACGGCGCGGTCGCGGCCGAGCAGCGGATGGGCGGCGCCCGGGACTGGGGCCTGGCGCTGTCCGGGTTCGGCATCGGGATGCTGGCCGGCGGGGTGCTGATGACCCGTTGGCGGCCGAGCCGGATCCTGCTGGCCGGCAACCACGGGGTGTTCCTGTTCGCACTCCCGGCCCTCGGCCTCGCACTGCACGCGCCGCTGCCCGTCCTGGCCTGCGCCATGTTCGTCAGCGGCGCCGGGGTGACGGTCTTCGGCGTCAACTGGATGCTGGCCCTCCAGCAGGAGATCCCGCCCGCGATGTTCTCCCGGATCTGCGCCTACGACCACCTGGGCTCGCTCGCCCTCGCCCCGGTCGGCACCGCGCTGGCCGGGCCCGCCGCCGACGCCCTGGGTCTGGACGACGCCCTGTGGACCTGCGCCCTGGTGACGCTCGCACTCGCCGCCGCCGTCCTGGTCCTCCCGGAGGTCCGCGGGCTGCGCCGGGCGCCCGTCGCACCGGCCGCCACCGCCCCGCACGCCGCCGCACCGCCCGTTGCCCCTCCGCCCGTTGCCCCTCCGCCCGTTGCCGCGCCGGCCACCGCCGGGGAGCCGGTCGCCTGAAGCGACGGGGCCCGGGCGGCCGGCCGGGCAACCGGGCCGGGCCGCCCGGTCGTCCGAGTGGATACCGACCAACTCCCCGGGGGGAAGCCCGTGCACCGTCCGCTGCTCTTCGTCGACGTCGACGGCGTGCTCAACCCCGAGTGCCCGTACCCGGACACCGGGTTCGACCGCCACCACCTGCTCGGCCACACGGTGCTCGTCTCCGGCGTGCACGGCGCATGGCTGCGCGAGCTCGCCGCCGCGTACCAGCTGGTCTGGGCCACCACCTGGGAGGAGCACGCCAACCTCCACCTGTCGCCGCTGCTCGGCCTGGAGCAGCTGCCCGTGGTGCGGTTCACCGGGTACGTGCCGCAGCCCGACGACCCGAAGGTGCCGGTGCTGGACGTGTTCTCCGCCCGCAAGTGGGCACCGATCGTGCGGTACGCCGAGGGCCGGCCGTTCGCCTGGATCGACGACGTCATCCCGTCCAGCCTGCTGCGCCGGACCTTCCTCAGGCGCGACCGGGTGCTGCTGCGGATCGAGGCCGGCCAGGGGCTGCAACGCCGGCACGTGGACCGGCTGCTGACCCGGCCGCCGATGGCGTCCCGTCTGCGGGCCCTGAACCGCGACCAGTCCACCCGTCACTGATTGGCATTGTCGGGAAACGCCCGGTCAGGGATAGATTTCGCCGTATGCGAATCCGGATCATCGACGCCTTCACCGACCGCCCGTTCAGCGGCAACCCCGCCGCCGTCTGCCTGCTCGACGGGCCGCACTGGCCGCACCCCGAGCAGATGCGCCGGATCGCCGCCGAGATGAACCTCTCCGAGACCGCGTTCGCCGTCCCGCTGCTCGCCGGCGGCGAGGCCGACTGGGGGCTGCGCTGGTTCACCCCGGTCGAGGAGGTCAACCTGTGCGGGCACGGTACCCTGGCCACCGTCCACGCCCTCCAGGGCGACGGGCTGCTCGGCGAGGGCTGGGTCCGTTTCGACACCCGCGGCGGCCTGCTGCGGGCCCTCGCCGAGGCGGACGGCACCATCACCCTGGACTTCCCGGCCAACCCCCACCTGCCGGTCGACACCCTGCCCGGGGTCGAGGAGGCCCTCGGCCGGCCCGTGCTCGCCGCGTACGAGACCGGCGCGCTGGCCGACTACCTCGTCCTGCTCCCCGACGAGCACGCCGTGCGCGCCCTGGCACCGGACTTCGGCGCCCTGACCCGGCTGCCGGTGCGCGGGGTCCTGGCCACCGCCCCGGCGGACGACCCGGCCGCCGGGTACGACTTCGTGTCGCGGTTCTTCGCGCCGGCGGTCGGGATCACCGAGGACCCGGTGACCGGCAGCGCCCACACCGCGCTCGCGCCGTACTGGGCCGAGCGCCTCGGCCGGACCAAGGTGACGGGCTACCAGGCGTCGGTGCGCGGCGGGCTGGTCCGCTGCGAGGTCACCGGCGACCGGGTGCTGCTGGCCGGGCGGGCCGTCACCGTCCTGGACGGCACCCTCCGGACCCTGCCGCAGGTCTGAGCCCCCGCCCGGCCGCCGCACCCGCCGACGGACCGGCCGACGACCGGCTGCCCGCCGGCTCACCCGGTGGGCAGCCAGCTCACGTGGCCCGCGAGCAGCGCGTAGCCGACGAAGGCGACCGTGTCGATCAGCGCGTGCGCCACCACCAGCGGCATCACCCGGCCCCAACGGCGGTACAGCAGGCAGAAGACCACGCCCATCACCATGTTGCCGACCAGCCCGCCGACACCCTGGTACAGGTGGTACGAGCCGCGCAGCACGGCGCTGGTCGCCACGGCGGCGGGCCACCCCCAGCCCAGCTGCCCGAGCCTGCGCAGCAGGTAGCCGAGGACGATCACCTCCTCCAGGATCGCGTTCTGCCAGGCCGAGGCGACCAGGACCGGGATCCGCCACCAGACGTCGGGCAGACCGGAGGGAGCCACCGTCAGATTGACGCCCGCGGCCTGGGCGGCCAGGTAGAGCGCGAGACCCGAACCGCCGATCGCGGCGGCCACGGCCGCGCCGCGCCGCAGGTCGGAGAGCTTGCGGGTGAGGTCGAAGCCGAGCACCCGCAGCGACGTGCCCTCGCGGACCAGCAGGTAGCCGACCAGCGCCACCGGCATCAGGCCGCGGGCGACGTAGTACAGCTGCCACGCGAGGTCCAGCCAGGGCCGGCCGGGCGCCCGGGACCCGTTCAGGACGGCGACCTGGCTGCCCAGCTTGACCGACTCGGTCAGCGAGCCGACGAAGCTGATGACGGCGGAGAGCCCGCTGGCCCCGAGCGAGAGCCCGAGGACGATCAGCAGTTCCACGGCCGGCAGCCGGCGGGAGCCCGGGGCGAATCCGGCCTGCGGGTCGGGCTCGGTCGAAGCGGTGGTCACCTGGTCTCCAGCGCGCGGTGCTCTGCCCCGTGGCCGACGTTCCCCGGGGCCCGGCGGCCTGGGCGGCCTCCGGGCCGATCATCCTTCCACAGCCGGATGAGAACCCGGGCCGCCCACCACGCCCGGCCGCACGCCCGGCCCGTGCCCGGCCGCACGCCGGCCCCGCGCCGGACGGTGTTACCCCACCGGCCAGGTGTGCACCGGCTCGCCCCCGCGCATGTGCTCCAGGTAGCGGCGGGTCATCGCGGCGATCGCCGCCTGCGGGTCCATCCCGAACTGCTCCCGCAGGCGGTGCACGGTGGCCGCCTGCCAGGAGGCGCCGTTGGTCCGCCGTAGGCAGCGCTGCTCGATGATCCCGAGGTAGCGGTCCCGGTCGGCCGGCTCGACGCCCCACTCGTCCAGCCCCTGGTACGCCAGCGGCAGCAGCTCGTTCAGGACCAGGTCGGTGGCGGCCACCGGCGCGGTGCCCCGCGCGGAGCGGCCGCGCCCGGGCCACTGCAGGACGGCGTCGATGCCGTGCCGGGCGGCGGTGTGGAAGTTCTCGTCCGCCTGGGCGAAGGAGAGCCGGTTCCAGATCGGCCGGGGCTGTTCGGCGAGCACCCGCACCAGGCCGTAGTAGAAGGCGGCGTTCGCCAGGGTGTCGGTCACCGTGGGCCCGGCGGGCAGGCAGCGGTTCTCCACCCGCAGGTGTGCCACCCCGTCGGCGATGTCGTAGACCGGCCGGTTCCAGCGGTAGATGGTGCCGTTGTGCAGCCGCATCTCGGCGAGCCTGGGGACGCCACCGGAGGCGAGCACCTTCGCCGGGTCCTCGTCGTCGCAGATCGGCAGCAGCGCCGGGAAGTAGCGCAGGTTCTCGGCGAAGAGGTCCAGCACGGAGTCGACCCAGCGCTCGCCGAACCAGGTGATGGGGCGCACGCCCTGCGCCTTGAGCTCCGCCGAACGGGTGTCACAGGCTTGTTGGAACAGGACGGGGCGCGTCTCCCGCCAGAGCTCCCGCCCGAACAGGAACGGCGAGTTGGCGCCGAGCGCCAGCTGGACGGACGAGATCGCCTGGGCCGCGTTCCAGACCGAGGCGAACCGGTCCGGGGTGACCTGGAGGTGCAGCTGGAGCGAGGTGGCCGCGGCCTCCGCCACCATCGAGACCGACTCCACCGCGAGGTGCTCCACCCCGTCGATGTCCAGCGCGATGTCCTCCCCGCGCGCGGCCAGGATCTGGTCGCTGAGCAGGGTGTACCGGTCGTTGTGGGACATCGCCTCCAGGCCGGTGTGGTCCAGGTCGAGGGTCGGCAGGATGCCGACCATGACGATCCGGGCCCCCACCTCGGCCGCCTTGCGGTCGGCGTAGCGCAGCCCGGTGTCGATCTCCTCGCGCAGGTCCTCCAGGACGTGGCCGCCGAGCCGACGGGGCGCGATGTTGACCTCGACGTTGAACTGGCCGAGCTCGGTCTGGAAGTCGGCGGAGGCGATCGACTGCAGCACCCTGGTGTTCCCCAGCACCGGCAGGCCCTGCTCGTCCACCAGGTTGAGCTCGATCTCCAGGCCCATCATCGCCCTGGGCCGGTCGAACCGCTGCTCCCTCAGCATCCGCTCCAGCACGTCCAGACAGGACTGGAGCTTGCGCCGGTAGAGCTGCCGGTCGGACAGTTCCGCGCGGGTCGCCACGACCTTCTCGCCCATGGGTGCCCTCCCTCCCCCTCGGTCGACAGTGCAAGCAATATGCCCATCCGGAAGATCGATAGCCCGTGGTCTCGAACACGTCGTCGGGACAAGGATCCTGACCGACTTTCAGTGACAGTCCGACTTGTGCCACACCACCGAACGTGATAAGAAGGTCACCCTGCGCACCTGTTCGAGTAGAATTCGCACTGCGCCCCGGCCCGGCCGCCCGCCACTCGACCCCCTCGCCGACATCGGCTGGTCGACGGCGGGCCCGCGCACGCACAGCGATCATGCCCAACCGGACACGGCCCAGGCCCCGCCACATCGACGCCATGCCGGTATGCCGCACTCGCACGCCGATCTCGCACGGAGAGGCGACTCACCATGACCCTGCAGACCCCTCAGCCCCCGCCCGGCGCACTGCGCGCGGTGCTGGCCGCCCTCGACTCCGAGACCGGGCTCCGACAGCCCGCCGCCTCGGTCCTGCGCCACGGCCCCGGCCCGCTGCAACCCGCGCACCCGCTGGCGGTCTACGTCCTGGAGCGCCCGGGGGCCAGCCCCACCGAGGCCAGGCGGACCGGCTGGCGGTTCCTGGTGAGGAACGGCGCGGGCGAGTACGCGGCCTCGGCCGAGGTGGTCGAGACCCCGGGCGGGCACACCTTCTCCCACTTCACGGCGGGCCCCTACCCGGATTCCACGCTGCGCGCCCTGCGACAGGCCTGGCAGCTCGCCCACGCGGCGCACACCCGGCACCAGCCACGGTTGCTGTCGATGCCGGGCCACTACGCGACCGCCCTCTGGCTGCACAGCCCGGCCCCGGGCGAGGACCTGATCATCCCGCTCGCCCCGGCCCCGGTCGGCGTCACCGCGCACCGGGTGTACCCGGCCGCCGAACTGCTCGCCGCACTCGACCACTCGCCGGTGGCGGCGCCGGCCCTCCTCGGCCGCCCCTGAAGCCCGACACCCCCCGGACGGGCCATCGGGGACTGACCTCTTCGGGTCAGTCCCCGATGGCCCGTCCGGCGCCGTCCGCGCCCGTAGGACAACCGGCCGGGTGGAATCGGGCTCCCGTTTGTGGCGCACGTCACGAAATGGCTGCGCGGGGGTCTCCGGACACCGACACTGGGAACCAGCACGGAGGACCAGCTGTCCTACCCGTTGCGGAGCCGGTTCACACCTGAGCCGGCCGGCAGGATCCGCCGGCAGGGCGGCGCCCAGGGGGGTGGCCGTGCGGCGGGTGTGGATCGCGAGCGAAGCGAGGGTACAACGATGTGCCAGCACCGTATTGAGTGTCCTACCGCCGACTCCTCCGACCGCGAGGCGGCCGTCCCCGTGGCGCTCCACCCCGACCAGGGGTGGAGCCTGCTGTGCAACGGCGTCCTGCTCTTCGAGGACACCGGCGAGCTGCTGCCGGACGGCCGGGTGATCGCGCCGCACCGGCCGCTCGCCTTCGCGTCCTGACGGCCGCGCCCGGGAAACCGCTCGGGACGACCGCACCGGACGACCGCACCGGACAACGGGGAGGGCCCCGGAGGATCGATCCTCCGGGGCCCTCCGTCGTCACCGCGCTCAGACGCCGTAGTCGTCCAGCGGCGGGCAGGAGCAGACCAGGTTGCGGTCGCCGTACGCACCGTCGATCCGGCTCACCGGCGGCCAGTACTTGTCGGCCGGGTTGACGCCGGCCGGGAAGACCGCCTCCTGGCGGGTGTACGCGCGCTCCCAGTCACCGGCCATGGTGGCGGCGGTGTGCGGGGCGTTGCGCAGCGGGTTGTCCTCGGCCGGCCAGGCGCCGGAGCCGACCTTCTCGATCTCCGCGCGGATCTCGATCATCGCGGCGCAGAACCGGTCGATCTCGTGCAGGTCCTCGGACTCGGTGGGCTCGATCATCAGCGTGCCGGCCACCGGGAAGGACATGGTCGGGGCGTGGAAACCGTAGTCGATCAGGCGCTTGGCGATGTCGTCCACGGTCACCCCCGTCTCCTTGGTGAGCGGGCGCAGGTCGATGATGCACTCGTGCGCGACCAGGCCGCCGGGGCCGGTGTAGAGCACGGGGTAGTGCGGGGCGAGCCGCTTGGCGATGTAGTTGGCGTTCAGCACCGCCACCTGGGTGGCGCGCTTGAGGCCCTCGCCGCCCATCAGCCGGACGTACGCCCAGGAGATCGGCAGGATCGCGGCCGAGCCCCACGGGGCGGCCGAGATCGGGCCGACGCCGGTGGCCGGGCCGGCCTCGCTCTGCAGCGGGTGGTTGGGCAGGTACGGCGCGAGGTGCGAGCGCACCGCGACCGGGCCGACGCCGGGGCCGCCGCCGCCGTGCGGGATGCAGAAGGTCTTGTGCAGGTTCAGGTGCGAGACGTCCGCGCCGAACTTGCCGGGCTTGGCGAGGCCGACCAGGGCGTTCAGGTTGGCGCCGTCCACGTACACCTGGCCGCCGGCCTCGTGCACGGCCGCGCAGATGTCGGTGATCTGGGTCTCGAACACGCCGTGGGTGGACGGGTAGGTGACCATCAGCACGGCGAGCTGATCGCGGTGCTGGTCGATCTTGGCCTGGAGGTCCTCGACGTCCACGTCGCCGTCGGTCAGGGTCTTGACGACCACCACCCGCATGCCCGCCATCACGGCGGAGGCGGCGTTGGTGCCGTGCGCGGAGGCGGGGATCAGGCAGACGTCGCGCTGGGTGTCACCGTTCGCCAGGTGGTAGGCGCGGACGGCCAGCAGGCCGGCCAGCTCGCCCTGCGAACCGGCGTTGGGCTGGATCGACACGGCGTCGTAGCCGGTCACCTCGACCAGCTGGTGCTCCAGCTCGCGGATCAGGCTAAGGAAGCCGCCGACCTGCTCGACCGGCGCGAACGGGTGCAGTTGGCCGAACTCCGGCCAGGTCACCGGCTCCATCTCGGTGGTCGCGTTGAGCTTCATGGTGCAGGAGCCCAGCGGGATCATGCCGCGGTCCAGCGCGTAGTCGCGGTCCGACAGGCGGCGCAGGTAGCGCAGCATGGCGGTCTCGGAGCGGTGGCTGTGGAAGACCGGGTGGGTCAGGTACTCGTCCTCGCGCAGCAGGCCGGCCGGCAGGGTGTCGGCGGCCTCGGCGACCTCGGTGTCCTGGAGGCCGAAGGCGGCCCAGACGGCGGCCAGGTGCTCGCGGGTGGTGGTCTCGTCGCAGGAGATCGAGACGGTGTCCGCGTCCGCGCGGAACAGGTTGACGCCGGCCTCGGCGGCGGCGGCGACCACCTCGGCGGCGCGACCGGGGACGCGCGCGCTGACGGTGTCGAAGAACGAGCCGTGGACGAGCTCCACACCGCCGGCCCGCAGGCCCTCCGCCAGGGCGGCGGCGTAGCGGTGGGTGCGGCGGGCGATGTCGGCCAGGCCGTCCGGGCCGTGGTAGACCGCGTACATCGAGGCCATCACGGCGAGCAGCACCTGGGCGGTGCAGATGTTGCTGGTGGCCTTCTCGCGGCGGATGTGCTGCTCACGGGTCTGCAGCGCCAGCCGGTAGGCGCGGTTGCCGTCGGTGTCGACCGAGACGCCGACCAGCCGGCCGGGCAGGTTGCGGGCGTACTGGGCGCGCACGGCGAGGTAGCCGGCGTGCGGGCCGCCGAAGCCCATCGGGACGCCGAAGCGCTGCGAGGTGCCGCACGCGATGTCCGCGCCCAGCTCGCCCGGGGACTTCAGCAGGGTCAGGGCCAGCAGGTCGGCGGCGACGGCCACGACCGCGCCGAGCCCGTGCGCCTGCTCGATCAGCGGCGCCAGGTCGCGGACCGCACCGGAGGCGCCGGGGTACTGCAGCAGCACGCCGAAGACGCCGCGCTCGGCGATCTCGGCCGGGATGCCCCCGGAGAGGTCGGCGACGACCACCTCGACGCCGGTCGGCACGGCGCGGGTCTCGATCACCGCGACGGTCTGCGGCAGGGTGTCGGCGTCGATCAGGAAGACACCGCCCTTGACCTTGGTGACCCGGCGGGCCAGCGCCATCGCCTCGGCGGCGGCGGTGCCCTCGTCCAGCAGCGAGGAGCCGGAGGTGTCCAGGCCGGTCAGGTCGGAGACCAGGGTCTGGAAGTTGAGCAGCGCCTCCAGGCGGCCCTGGGAGATCTCCGGCTGGTACGGGGTGTAGGCGGTGTACCAGGCCGGGTTCTCCAGCACGTTGCGCAGGATCACCGGCGGGGTGAAGGTGCCGTAGTAGCCCAGGCCGATCATCGAGGTGAACACCTGGTTGCGGGCCGCGAGGGCGCGGAGCTCGGCGAGCACCTGGGCCTCGCTGCGGGCACCCGGGAGGTCCAGCGCGGCCAGGCTCTTGATCGCGTCCGGGACGGCGGCGTCGGACAGCTCGTCCAGCGAGGCGTAACCGATGTGCGCCAGCATCTTCTGCTGGGCGTCGGTGTCCGGGCCGATGTGGCGGGTCTCGAAGGGGCTGGCCTGCTCGAGCTCGGCGAGGGTGGCGTCGCTGCGGCGACCGTTGATCGGCTGGGCGTTCATGGGGGTCGAGGCCTCCTGGTCGATGACCGGCTGGGGTGCGGGCGCCGACCGGCCTTCGCCGCTGGGGACAGCGGGGACCATGAGCGCACGAACCCGACAGGCCTCCCCCTCTGTCATCGGGACCTGAGAGCTTCGCCCGCACGGGCGGCCCGAGGACCGTCCGTCGGCTTGCACCGTCGGTGAGGGTGGTGTCGCCGGCTCCTGCGCCGGCGCTCCTGCCCTGCTTTCCAGAGTGACCTGTCCCACACGGTACGGATGCCTGAGAGATTCCGGGGAGGAGTTGCTCCTTCGGCGCCCCGACCACCCGGAACACCGGGCTCGGGGACTCTCCCGAGCGGGCTCGGCGGTCGCCGCCCAGGGTACCAGCGCGAATCCCGAGGATCACCGGCCCAGGAGGAGGGATCGGTCACCCCCGTGCCCCGGACGGCGGCGCTCGGGTCGCCTGCGCCCGATAGATGGCATTTCGTATGAAGTGGCGGCTGGCCAGCTCCTTCATCCGCCCCTGACGGCCTTTCACAGGAGCAGGAGTGGAGGACAGCGTGCAGACCGATATCGATCCGCGCGACCTGATCGGGCACAAGGCGGTCGACCGCAACGGCGACAAGATCGGTACGGTCGACGAGGTCTATCTCGACGACGCCACCGGTGAGCCCGAGTGGGCCGCCGTGCGGACCGGGATCTTCGGCCGGGACGCCTTCGTCCCGCTGACGACCAGCGAGTTCGCGGGGGACGAACTGCGGGTGCCCTACGACAAGTCGCTGATCAAGGAGTCCCCGGACTTCGGAGTGGGCCAGCACCTCTCACCCGCCCAGGAGCTCCAGCTCTACCGCTACTACGGCCTGGACACGGGCAACCCCGCGCCGCCGGCCTCGGTCACCAACGGTTCGGCTCCGGCCGTCGCCGCGGCGGCGGCAGCCGCCTCGGACCGCAGCAAGGACCTGGACTTCGGCAAGGTCTCCTCGACGCCCTCGCCGGCGACCTCCCCCGAGGGGCAGACCATGGGCGCACCGACCGCCTTCACCTCGACGCCGCAGGCCGCCGCGCCGATGGCCGCCGCACCGGCCCCCGCGCACCCGGACGACACCCCCACCGTGCAGCGCCCCGCCGCACAGCCGGCGGCCCCGCCCCACACCCAGCAGCACACCCAGTACGGCGCGCAGACCCACCCGCAGCCGATGCCCGCGGCGGAGCCCCGCCGGCCCGCGGCCGAGCAGCCCGCCGCGGAGCGCCCCACGGTGGAGCGGCCCCCGGCGGAGCAGGGCGCCGGGACCTCCGCCGGCTCGCCGAGCGCCCCGGTGGAGATCACCTGCCGGGAGGAACGGCTGGACATCACCACCCAGTGGCACGTGCTCGGCACCGCCCGGCTGCGCAAGTACGTCACCAGCGCGCCGGTGGAGCGCAAGGTGCCGGTGGTGCGCGAGCGGGTCCGGGTGGAGCGGGTGCCCGTCACGGACGCGGAGCGGGCCTCGCTGGCCGAGCAGGACATCGCCGAGGCCGTGGAGGAGGTCACCCTGCGCGAGGAGCGCCCGGTGGTGCGCAAGTACCTGGCGCCGATCGAGCGGGTGCGCCTGGTGGTGGAGCGCTACACCGAGGAGGCGGTGGTCCGCGAGGAACTGCGCCGCGAGCAGGTGGAGATCCACGACGGCACCGTCGGTTCCTCCGGCTCCCCGGGCGGGCCGTCCAACGGCACGGCGCAGCGGTCCGCGCCGGGCAACGGGGCGATGGCGGACACCGTACGGCCGGAGCCGCTGCGCCCGTCCTGAACCTTCCGGCAGCCGCCGTTGCCTGGCCCCGTCCCCGCCGCAGCGGGGGCGGGGCCTTCGCTTTGCCAAAGCTTCACCGATCGATATTTGACACACTGAACTATTCACCGGCATGGTTACTTCATTCGATTCACTATCTCGTGCTTGAAGCACTCCGCTTCGAGCAGCCAGAACCGGAGGAAGAACCGTGAGTGAGGCATCTCAGCCCACCATCACGGCCGACAAGCCGACCAGCGCCCGGGTGCTCCCCGCCCTGGTGCTGGCCATGCTGGCGTTCAGCGTGGTGCAGACCGCAGTCGTCCCGATCCTGCCCTCGCTGGCCAAGGAGCTGAACGTCTCCGGGTCCAACATCACCTGGCTGATGACGGCCAACCTGCTCTCGGCCGCCGTGCTCACCCCGCTGCTCGGCCGCTTCGGCGACCTGCGCGGCCGCAAGCCGATGCTGCTGGTCTCGCTGGCCGGCCTGGTGGCCGGCTCGGCGCTCGCGGTCGGCACCCACTCCTTCACCTGGCTGGTCGTCGCCCGCGTCCTTCAGGGCGCCGGCGGCGGCGTGCTGCCGCTGGCCATCAGCATCGTGCGTGACGAGCTCCCCCGGGAGAAGGTCACCGGCGGCGTCGCGATGATCAGCGCCTCGATGGGCGTCGGCAGCGGCCTCGGCCTGGTCGCCACCGGCCTGCTGCTGGAGCACTGGAGCTACAAGTCCATCTTCTGGATGGGCCTGGTCTTCGGCCTCATCGCGGTCGCCCTGGTCGCCCTGCGGGTGCCCAAGGACCCGGTGGTCGACAAGGAGGGCGGCGCGGACCCGCTCGGCGCCATCACCCTCGCCGGCTGGCTCTCCGCCCTGCTCGTCGCCGTCAGCCAGGGCAACAACTGGGGCTGGACCTCCAACCGCACGCTCGGCCTGTTCGCCGTCGCCGCCGTGGTCGCGCTGGTCTGGATCATCATCGAGACCAAGGTCAGCCACCCGCTGGTCGACATGAAGATGATGTCCCGCCCGGCCGTCGCCTTCACCAACATCTCCGGCCTGCTGATCGGCTTCGGGATGTACGGCTCCTTCCTGGTCATCAGCAACTTCGCGCAGACCCCGGAGAAGCTCGCCCACTACGGCTTCACCGCCACCGTGCTGCACGCCGGTGTGATGCTGCTGCCGTCCGCCGTCGGCTCGATGGTCGCCGCCCCCGTCGGCGCGCTGCTCATCGCCCGCCGCGGCCCCCGGCTGCCGCTGGTCCTCGGTGGCGTGCTCGGCGCCGTCGCGATGTTCTACCTCGCCCTCCGCCACGGCCACGAGGCCGACCTGTACCTCTCCTCCGCGGTCTTCGGCCTCGGCGTCGGCCTCGCCTACGCCGCCATGCCGGCCTACATCAACGGCGCCGTGCCGGTCGAGCAGAGCGGCATCGCCAACGGCATGAACGCCGTGCTGCGCACCGTCGGTGGCGCCGTCGGCACCGCCGTGATGGGCGCCATCCTGACCGGCGACACCATCAAGCACCTGCCGATCCCGGTGCTGCTGCCCACCCTGGACGCGTACAAGCACGCCTTCTGGACGGCCGGTGTGATGTGCCTGGTCGCCGCCGTCGTGCCGTTCGCCATCCGCCGGATCAAGCCGGTCGGCGCCCCCGTCGAGGCGGCCGCCACCAGCCCCGAGCGGGTCAAGACCGACGCCTGACGAGGCGTCCACCCTCGCGGTCCGGGACAGGCCGCGAGGAGACCGGGCCCCGGCGGTCGCGAGGGCATCGCGACCGCCCCGGCCCGGCCCGGCAGACGGCTCCGCACCTGGGACGGGTGCGGGGCCGTTGTCGTACCCGCACACCCGACACCCCGGCCGGTCCCCGCGCCCGCCCGCCGCTCAGCGCAGCGGCACCGCCCCGGACGGCCGCAGCTGCGGATCGTCGATGGCGAAGGTGCGCACCCGGCCGGGCGGGCTGTCCGGCGTCTCGAACCGGACCGTCACCCGCCCCACCCCACTGCCCTGCACCCAGCCGGCGCCGTACTGCTCGTGCGTCACGTCCTCGCCCGGCCACCAGCGGCGGCCCGCCGGGACCTCCGGCGGGGCCTCCGGGGGCGGCTCGGCGGCGGGCCGCAGCTCCTCCTCCCCCGCCGCCGGGGCGGCCCCCCGGACGGCCTGCGCGAACAAGTCCTCCTGGGTGTAGTCCGCGAGCTGCGCGACGCCCACCCCGAGCAGGCGCACCCCGCCCGTGGTCTCCACCTGAAGGGCGAGCCGACGGGCGGTGGACGCGATCACCTCCTCGTCGTCGGTGGGACCACGCAGCGTCTCCGACCGGGTGAGGGTGGAGAAGTCGAAGCGCCGGACCTTCAGCACCACCGTGCGGCCCGAGCGGCCGGCCGCCCGCAGCCGGCGCACGCAGCGGGCCGCCAGCACGTCGATCTCGTGCATGATCTGGTCCCGGTCCGCGAGGTCGACCTCGAAGGTGTCCTCCACCGAGACCGACTTGGCGTCCCGGTCGGGCACCACCGCGCGCTCGTCGACACCCGTCGACATCTGGAACACCCCCGTCCCGTGCGCCCGGCCGAGCAACTGCACCAGCTCCTCCTGCCCGGCCGCCGCCAGATCGGCGACGGTGGTCAGCCCCGCCCGCCGCAGCGCCTGCTCGGTGGCCGGGCCGATCCCCGGCAGTGCCCGGACCGGCATCGGACTGAGCACGGCCTGCTCGGAGCCGATCTCCACCAGCACCAGCCCGTCCGGCTTGGCCTGCTCCGAGGCGATCTTGGCCATCAGCTTGGAGCCGGCCGCACCGACCGAGGCCGTCAGCCCCGTCCGCTCCAGGATGTCCGCCCGCAGGTCCTCCGCCAGCGCCAGCACCAGCCGGGCCCCCTCGGCCGGCCCGGCCTGCTCCAGCGCCGGACCGTACGGGCCCGCCTCCAGGTCGACGAAGGCCTCGTCCAGGCTGAGCGGCTCGACCAGGGGCGAGCGCTCCCGCAGCAGCCCCATCACGATGTCGCTGGCCCACCGGTAGGCCTCGAACCGGCCGCTCAGGAAGGCCGCGTTCGGACAGAGCCGGCGGGCCTGGGCCATCGGCATCGCCGAGTGCACCCCGAACCTGCGGGCCTCGTAGGAGGCGGTCGACACCACGCCCCGGCCGCCGAGCCCGCCCACCACCACCGGCTTGCCGCGCAGACTCGGCTTGGCCGCCTGCTCCACCGCGGCGAAGAAGGCGTCCATGTCGAGGTGGATGATGCTCGGCACTGTCCGCACCCGTCGATCATCCCGCAGGGGTCTGACATCGCGTTCGAGCGACGGGCCGGGCCCCGGTCGAGCCCCGCCGGATCAGCGCGCCGACGCGTCCGCCAGGGCCCGGGAGACCCCGGCCTCGCGCGGGCCGAGGAACTGCGGGTCCGGCCTCAGCCAGGCGTCCAGCGCCGCCTTCCCCGCCCCGGGGATCTCCCGCAGACCGCCGTAGTACCAGGTGGCGTTGTGGCCCTCGTCGACCCCGACGGCGTACGAGTCGATGCCCGCCGCCTCGCACAGCGCCAGCGCCCGGCGGACGTGGAAGGTCTGACTGACCAGCACCGCCCGGTCGACCCCGAAGACCTGACGCGCCCTGGCACAGGAGTCCCAGGTGTCGAAGCCCGCGTAGTCGCCGACCACCCGCACCTCCGGCACACCGCGCTCGATCAGATAGTGCCGCATCGCGTCCGGCTCGTCGTACTCCTTCCGGCCGTTGTCGCCGGTCACCAGGATCGCCTGCACCTTGTGCTGCCGGTACAGCTCCAGCGCGGCGTCCAGCCGGTGCGCCAGGTACGGCGAGGGCTCGCCGTCGAACAGGCCCGCGCCGAACACCACCGCGACCGGCGCCGACGGCGCGCTGCCCACCGTGCCCACCCGGTCGCCCTCGTCCAGCCAGAGCCAGGTGCTGGGCGCCAGCGCCAGCACACCGCCCAGGACGGCCGCGTGGAACCAGCGGCGCTGCCCGCGCCTGCTGCCGACTCCCGCTCTCCGAAGCATCCGACGCACCCGGCCGAGCATGCCGCCCCACCCCCTGGCCTTGACCGATTCCACCCGTCCCGACGTGCCGAAGGGCCCGGACGGTTCCCCGTCCGGGCCCTCGGTCACCGTCCTGTTGCCTGCCGCGGACAGAGCCCGCCGCACGCCGGGGCGGGCGGTGCCCCGGTGTCAGCCGGCCCGGTTGCGCCGCTGCGCCAGCTCGTCCGCCGGGTCGTGGCCGACGTGCGTCTCGCCGGTGTCGGTCCGCTCCGCGTGCAGCCGACCCAGGGCGACCTCCAGTTCCTTGCCGACCGCACCGACGGCGATGCCGAACATGCCCTGACCGCCGCCGAGCAGGTCGACCACCTGCTGCGGGGAGGTGCACTCGTAGACCGTCGCACCGTCGCACATCAGCGTGAGCCCCGCGAAGTCGGCCGGCTCGGCGGACTGCAGGTGGCTGACGGCGACCCGGATGTTCTGCAGCGACACCCCGGCGTCCAGCAACCGCTTCACGATCTTCAGCAGCAGGATGTCGCGGAAGCTGTAGAGGCGCTGCGCGCCGGCCGGGTACGCCGACCGCACGCTGGGCTCCAGCAGGCCGGTGCGCGCCCAGTAGTCCAGCTGCCGGTAGGTGATCCCGGCGGCCGCGCACGCCGTCGGGCCGCGGTAGCCCAGCAGCGCCGAGGTCGGGGCGAGCCGCTCGATCGCGGGCTGGCCGGCCTGCACCGCGGGGAACCGGCCCAGCCGGGGCCGTTCGGGATCCAGGGTCTCGGCCGCGTCGGCACCCCGGGGGGGCGCCAGCAGGCCGCGGGTGCTGCGCGGGAGGTGCACGGCGCACAGGCTCCCGGCAGCCAGGTCGTCGCCGGTGCCGCTCATGCCAACCTCCGTCCACTGCTGCTGCGGGCCGTCCGGGCCCCGGGTGGCCCAACGAACCGGAGCCATCCCTGACGGTAAGCAGTCGCCAGAGACCCGTCAACGATCGCCACGCCGGGCGTCACCGCCAATGTCACTCCACCGAGTGGTTTTCCGTAGCCTCAGCGTGGGCATCTTCGGGGGCTCGGCCCTGCGCAACTTGCGGACGACTCCGGCCGGAGATAAAGAACCGGCCGGGCCCCGGCCGGTCGTCGTCCCACCGGCCGGGCCGACGGGAGGACACCTACTGCTGCCCGCCGAAGTCCTCCGGCGAGACCTGGTCGAGGAACTCGCGGAACTTCTCCACCTCGTCCTCCTGCTCGTCCGGGATCGAGATGCCCGCCTCGGCCAGCACTTCCTCGCTGCCGTAGATCGGCGTACCCGTCCGCAGCGCCAGCGCTATGGCGTCGGAGGGGCGCGCGCTCACCTCGACACCGCCCGCGAAGACCAGCTCGGCGTAGAACACACCCTCCCGCAGGTCGTTGATCCGCACCTCGGTCAGCTGGTGTCCCAGCGCGTCGAGCACGTCCTTGAAGAGGTCGTGCGTCAACGGCCGCGCCGGCGTCATGCCCTGCTGCGCGAAGGCGATCGCGGTCGCCTCGCCCGGTCCGATCCAGATCGGCAGGTACCGATCGCCCCCGACCTCCCGCAGCAGCACGATCGGCTGGTTGGACGGCATCTCCACCCGGACACCCACGACGTCGAGCTCATTCACATTCGTAACCCTATGGCCCACACCGCCGATATGAAAGCGCAGCCTGTCGGCCCGGCCGATTCCGGCCGTCCGGGGGGCGGCCGGAGGGCGCGCCTGCTACGGCTTCGGACGCAGCCCGGCCTGCACCATCGCCGCGTGCAGGCGCACCGAGAGGGTCGCCAGCTCCCGCGCGGTGGCCTCCGCGTGAGTCCGGGTCTGCGGGTTGCGGTGGCGGCGCAGCGGAGCGACGACCTGCTCGACCAGGGCCACCTCGCGGTCCGCCGCCGCCTTCATCGCCCGCAGGTGCCGGGGCTCCAGGCCGTACCGGCCCAGCTCCGCCACCAGTCGGGCGATCTGCAGCGTCTCGCCGTCGAAGCCGCCGTCCGAACCGGCCGCGACCAGCCCGTACGCCTCCCACTCGGCCAACTCGCGCTCGCTCGACCCGGCGGCCGCCAGCAGTTCCGCCCGGCCCAGCCGGACGCCCGACGTCGGATGGGCGGCGACCAGCTCGCGGTCGGCCTCCTCCAACGGCCCCGGCCGGTTGTCCGCGGCGGGCAGGGCCGGCGGCTGCTCGCCGCGCTCCATGGCGTCCAGGTGCTCGCGGATCACCCGCAGCGGCAGGTAGTGGTCGCGCTGCATGCGCAGCACGTACGCCAGCCGCTCGACGTCGGCCGGGCTGAACTTCCGGTAGCCCGAGGGAGTCCGCTTGGGCTCCACCAGACCCTCCGCCTCCAGGAAGCGGATCTTGGAGATGGTGACCTCGGGGAAGTCGTCCCTGAGGTGGGCCAGCACGGCGCCGATGCTCAGCAGCTCGTCGCCCCGCCGCCGGACCTCGCCCGTGCGCCGCGAGGCGGGCACGGACGAGGATCCGAGGAGAGTGGGAGTGTTAGCGGTCACTCGGGCTCCAGCCGAAGTCGTGGTCAGTACCCCCGGTGGTGACTGGCGAAGAACACCAGCCGGTACTTGCCGATCTGCACCTCGTCGCCGTTGTTGAGCGCGACCTCCTCGATCCGCTCACGGTTGACGTAGGTGCCGTTGAGGCTGCCCACGTCGGCCACCGTGAAGCCGCCGTCCTGGCGGCGCCGGAACTCCACGTGCCGGCGCGAGACGGTGACGTCGTCCAGGAAGATGTCGCCCTGCGGGTGACGGCCGGCCTCGGTGACGTCCGAGTCCAGCAGGAAGCGGCTGCCCGAGTTGGGGCCGCGCTGGACGATCAGCAGGGCCGAGCCCGGCGGCAGCGCGTCGATGGCGGCGAGCACCTCGGGCGACAGCGCAGGAGTGGCGCCGGTGCCGGTGGCGTTGGGGTCGTAGGACTCCAGCCCCGAGATCGTGATGGTCGAGGTGGTCTCGGCCGCACCCTCGGGGTGCCCGCCCGCACGCAGCGGAGTACCGCAGTTGGAGCAGAACCTGGCCGTGGCCGGGTTCTGGTTGCCGCAGCGGGGACACGGGGAGGAGCCGGCCATGTTCACTGCCTCCTGGCGCGGCACACCCGGCTGGACGTGCCCGGCGTAGGGGTCCGGGGCGAACCCTCCACCAGAGGTTGAGGGTCCTGCCGGGAAACCTATGCGCGGGGCGCCCGTGGAATCAACCGACTCGCCGTACGCCGCGCCGAAGCCCTCGGTGGAGATGCCCGCGCCCTGGGTCGCGTTGTCGTCGCGGTAGAGCGGACGCTGCGCGTACTGGTCCGCGTCCGGCGCGGGGCGCATCCCCGGCACACCGGACTCCTCGTCGGCGCGGCGGTGGCGCGCGGTGGGCGCCTCGACCGCCGCGTCGCGACGGTTGCTGCGGCCGAAGAGCTTTGCGAAGAAACTCACGGGCGAATCCCCTTGTGTGTGACAGACCCGCCCGCGGGGCAGGGTGAGAGGCTCGGACCGGACGTGCACCCGAAATCGGGCAGGTACCGAGCGTGTGCTGTGTCCCAGTGTGACCGACCGTCGGCGGAGAGCCGCCACCGGGTCCTGACGGGAGTTGACGGGCCGTCCGAAATCCGCCCCGTCACTTCGCCGCCGGCTTGCCGTACTGCAGTTGCCCGGGCGCGGCCAGGGCGTCCACGACGACCTTCTGCTGCTGGGTGATCGTGGCGCGCGCCTGGTGGTTCTCCAGCGTCCGCACCACGCCCCCCGGAATGTTCAGCGCAGGGGTCAGGTCCTGCGGGTTGCCGACCACGGTGAAGCGGAACGGCTGCGACACGGCCTTGCCGTCGATCTGCACGCCGCTCGACGCGCCGTCCGTGAAGTAGGTGCCGGCCACCACTCGAACATCGTTGATCTGAATCGCCTCCGCCCCCGCCGCTCGCAGTTCTTGCAGGGTGTCGAGCAGCATATCTGCCTTCACCTGCCCTTGGGGATCATCGATGGTCAGCACGATCCCCGGCCCGGTCGCCCGGACCGTACCCGCCAGAACACCCAACTCCGCGCTCTTCTTCCTGGTCTGCTCCTGAGCCTCCTTGGCCTGGTTGGAACTGTTCTCCAACTGCGCCATCGACTGCTCCAGCTGCGTCTTCTCCTGCTGGAGACGCTGCTGGCGGCTGTCCAGTTCGTCGAGGATGCGGACAAGATCCTCCTGTCGCGCGCCGCGCAGCTGGTCGTGGTCGTTGGTCGACCGGACCTGGATGGCCAGCGCCAGCCCGAGCGAGAACAGCAGGACCGCCACCACCAGTTGCCCGCGGGAGATCCGCGGCGGCCACAGGGCCGCCCGCATCCGCCGCCGGCCGTCACCGGGCTCCTGGGCGGGCTCCTCCTCACCGGCCGCCCCGGGCTCCCCGGCCTCGGGCTCCGGCTCGGGGTGCGGGACGGGTACGGCCGCTGCTGCGGGGGCCGTGGCGGGCTCCTGCGCCGCCGGCTCCCCGACCGGCTCGGATTCCGTCTGCTCCGCCTCCACCGGCCGGGCCGGTACCGGCTCGCGGTCCGGCTGCTCCGCCACGGGCAGGTCGGCGGATTCCGGCTCGTTCTCGGGCAGGTCGGGTCGCACGTCGGGCTTGTCGTCCTTGTCCACGCCTTGCGCTCCCTACGCCCTGAACACGTGCCGACGGATGGCCGCCGCGTTGGAGAAGATCCGGATGCCGAGCACCACCACCACACCGGTGGACAGCTGCGATCCGACACCCAGCTGGTCGCCGAGGAACACGATCAGCGCCGCGACCACCACGTTCGACAGGAACGAGACCACGAACACCTTGTCGTTGAAGATCCCGTCCAGCATCGCCCGCACACCGCCGAACACGGCGTCCAGCGCCGCCACCACCGCGATCGGCAGGTAGGGCACGACGGCGTCGGGGACCTCGGGCTGTACGAAGAGGCCGACGACCACGCCGATCACGAGACCCAGTACGGCAATCACGGTGTTGGAGCTCCTGTCCCTGCGGTGGACGATGCGGTGGCGTTCTTGGTGCCCGACGGCTTGGGGGTCCGCGTCGCCTTCGCGGAGCCCGAGCCCGCCGACGCCGACGCCGAGGGGGACGGCGTGGACGGCGCGGAGGCGGACGGCGGTGGCTCGGACGGCGTCGTCGAGGCGGACGCGGACGGCGAGGCCGTCTCGGGCGTGTCCGGTCGGGCGAACCGGAGGGTGATGCCCAGGGCCGCCGGCAGCTGCAGGTTCTTCTGCACCGAGATGCTCGACTTGATGCCGTAGCTGTCCTGGATGATCCGCAGGTAGCGCCCGGCCTGGTTGTCCTGGAAGGCCTGGCCGAGCTGCTTCCCGTCGCCGATCGCCAGCACCGTGTACGGCGGCACCAGCGGCCGGTTGTCGACCAGGATCGCGTCGCCCGCCGCCCTGATCGCGGAGAGTGCGGTGAGCCGCTGCCCGTTGACGGCGACGGCCTCCGCGCCGGCCTGCCAGAGACCGTTCACCACGAGCTGCAGGTCGTGGTCCCGGAGGCGGCCGGAGTTGCGGAAGCCCTCGGCCTCGCGCGGGTTGCTGATGTTGCCGCCGCCGTTGGTGCCGTTCGCGTCCTCGATGACCAGCTTCACCCCCGGCCCGCTGATCTCGCCGGTCCCGGTCCCGGCCGCCAGCGCGCCCAGTCCGCCGTCGTCGCCGGCCCGGAGGGCGTCCTGCTGCGTGGTCTGGACCTTGTCGCGGAGCTGTCCGACCTGCTTCTGCAGGCCGTCCGCCGCCCCGTTGGCGTCCTTGATCCGGTGGACCAGCGCGTCGCGCTCCTTGGCCAGCGTCGGCTCGGCCTCGTGCGAGGTCACCGCACCCACCGTGACGACGGTCGTGGCCAGTGCCAGCCCGAGCGCCAGGACGAGCCGGCCGCGCAGGGAGGACGGCAGGCGGCTGGTCCCCTCCACGCCCGCGGCCCGGGCAGCCTCGGCGTAGCCGTCGTCCAGGCTGTGGTCCATCACCGTGGTCAGCAGGGACATCGAGGCGTCCGGACGGGCGAAGCGTCCGTCCCGGTCACTCGGCGTCGGCGTTGCTGGCATGCGGGACATCGTCCCATGTCCCCGACCGGGCGTACGACCTACCCCCACATGGCGGACACGAATCAGGACCGGATCGTGACATCTCCCGGGCGGGCCGACGGGGTGGGACGGCGGGGTGGGACGGCCTGCCCGGCCGTGCCACCCCGCCGTTCCCGTGCGGCTGCCCGGTGCTACCGGCCCGCGGAGTCCACCACCGCACCCCACTCGTCCAGCAACTGCTGGGCCGCCCGGTCGTCCGGGCCCTCGGCCCACAGGTGCGTGACGGCCTCGGCCGGGTCCGGCAGGACGAGCGTCCAGCGCCCGTCCGGCTCGACCACCCGCACGCCGTCGGTGGTGTCCAGCCGCCGCGAGCCGGCCGCCTCCACCACCGAGCGCATCACCATGCCCTTGGCCGCCCAGGGGGTGGCCACGTCGCGGCGCTGGATGTGCGCCTGCGGGATCCGCGCGTCGATCTGGCTGAGCGTGAGCTGCGTCCGGGCCACCAGCCCGACCAGCCGGACGAAGGCCGCGGCGCCGTCCAGCACACCGCTGAACTCCGGGACGACGAAGCCACCACGTCCGTCCCCGCCGAACACCGTGCCCTCGGCGGTGGCCGCCTTCGCCAGGTCGTCGGGCGAGGTGGACGTCCAGATGACCTGGGTCCCGTGGTACGCCGCCACCTGCTCGGCGATCCGCGTCGTGGTCACCGGCAGCGCCACCTGACCGCTGCGGCGCTCGGCCGCCACCAGGTCCAGCAGCACCAGCAGCGCCCGGTCGTCCTCGATCACGCGCCCCAGCTCGTCCACGAAGGACACCCGCTCGCCGACCGGGTCGAAGCGCACCCCGAAGGCCGCCCGCGAGGAGGCCACCAGCTCGCCGAGTCGCGCCAGGGCCGCCCGGCGTTCCTCGGCGTCCTCGGTCGGCCTGGACTCGTCCAGACCGCTGTCGACCGTCAGCGCCTCCACGCCGAGCCGGCCCAGGATGCTGGGCAGCACCAGCCCGGCGCTGCCGTGCGCGGCGTCCACCACGACCTTCAGCCCGGCCTCCCGGACGCCCGTGGTGTCCACCGCCCGCAGCAGGTTGCCCGCGTACGAGTCGAACACGCTGGCCGGGTGCAGCAGGTCGCCGATCTCACCGGGGAAGGCCCGCCGGAACTCCTGCCGGGAGTACACCCGGTCGAGCTTTCGCTGCTTGGCCTGCGACAGGTCGGCGCCGCGCTCGTCGAAGAACAGGATGTCGAGCGAGTCCGGCACACCGGGTGTGGTCCGCAGGAACACGCCGCCGGCGCTGCCGCGGGCGGTGTGCTGCCGGGCCACCGGCATCGGGACGTTCTCCAGGTCCCGGACGTCGATCGCGCTGGTCTGCAGCGCGGAGATCATGGCCCGCTTGAGCGCCCGCGCACCTCGCGAGTGGTCACGCGCGATGGTGACCGTCGCGCCCTTCTTCAGGGTCGTCGCGTACGCCCCGGCCAGCCGGACCGCCAGCTCGGGCGTGATCTCGACGTTCAGCACCCCGGAGACACCGCGCACCCCGAACAGGTGCTCCTGGCCGCGCGACTCCCAGATCACCGAGGTGTTGACGAACGCACCGGCCTCGATCGTCTTGAACGGGTAGACCCGGACGTTGGCGGCGATGTTCGATTCCTCGCCGATCAGGCACTCGTCACCGATCACCGCCCCGTCGTCGATCCTGGCGGCGCGCATGACATCGGTGTTCTTGCCGACCACGCAGCCGCGCAGGTTGCTCTGCGGGCCGAT
The DNA here is from genome assembly GCF_044740765.1 of Kitasatospora sp. NPDC088346. Lineage (NCBI taxonomy): Bacteria > Bacillati > Actinomycetota > Actinomycetes > Kitasatosporales > Streptomycetaceae > Kitasatospora > Kitasatospora sp. NPDC088346. The sequence goes on along the minus strand of NZ_JBIURH010000040.1, from coordinate 1,847 downwards.
GTACACGTTGTCGTGCACGACGGCCTTGTGCAGGAACGCCCCGCGCTTCACCACGACGTTGCTGCCCAGCACCGTGTGCTCGCGCAGCTCGACGCCGGCCTCGACCTTGGCGTAGTCGCCGATGTACAGCGGCCCCCGCAGGACGGCCTCCGGGTCCACCTCGGCGCCCTCGGCGATCCACACGCCCGGTGAGATCTCGAAGCCGTCCAGCTCGACCTGGACCTTGCCCTCCAGCACGTCGGCCTGGGCCTTCACATAGCTCTCGTGGGTGCCGACGTCCTCCCAGTAGCCCTCGGCCACGTACCCGAAGACCGGCTTGCCCTCCTTGAGGAGTTGTGGGAAGACGTCGCTCGACCAGTCCACCGACTCACCGGCGGCCACGTAGTCGAAGACCTCGGGCTCCATCACGTAGATCCCGGTGTTCACCGTGTCGGAGAACACCTGGCCCCAGGTCGGCTTCTCCAGGAAGCGCTCGACCCGGCCCTCGTCGTCGGTGATCGTGATGCCGAATTCCAGAGGATTGGGCACGCGTGTCAGGCATACCGTGACGATCGCGCCCTTCGCCTTGTGGAAGGCGATCAGTTCGGAAAGATCGAAATCGGTCAGCGCATCACCGGAGATCACCAGGAACGAGTCGTCCTTGAGCGCGTCCTCGGCGTTCTTGACACTGCCCGCCGTACCCAGCGGGATTTCCTCATTGGCATAAGTGAGGTGCATACCCAGGTCTTCGCCGTCCCCGAAGTAGTTCTTGACCAGGGAGGCCAGGAACTGGACGGTGACGACGGTGTCCGAGAGGCCGTGCTTCCTGAGCAGCCGCAGCACGTGCTCCATGATCGGCCGATTGGCGACCGGCAGGAGAGGCTTCGGCATGCTTGAGGTCATCGGGCGGAGGCGGGTGCCCTCCCCGCCTGCCATCACAACGGCTTTCATTGCGGGTGCGTCCTCCTTCTCGGTGGTGGACCCTGTGGATCCATCAAACCGTTCAAGAGCTTGTCTACCCGGATCAAACCGTCCGACGCACCGTGTGGGCCGTGTGAAACCTCTCGGTTGCACGGCGACGGGTCAGGCCGCCGCGGCCCGCGCCGACTTCACGATCCGACCGGCCTGCACCGCGTACAGGATGCCGGCCCACCAGTAGAGGACCGTGCCCCACCAGATGAACGCCCAGCTGACCACTTCGGCCGTCCGGTTGAACCAGCTGTCGCCGTTGCCGAGGAGGAGGAGCGGGAAGGCGTACATCAGGTTGAAGGTGGCCGCCTTGCCCAGGAAGCTCACCTGCAGCGGCCCGTACCCGTACCGCGCCAGGATCGGCAGCAGCGCACCGATGAACACCTCGCGCGCCAGCAGGACGGCCGTCACCCACCACGGCAGGATCTCCCGCCAGGTGAGCCCGATCAGCGTGGACAGCACGTACAGCCGGTCCGCGGCCGGGTCGAGGATCTGCCCCAGCCGGCTGACCTGCCCCCAGCGCCGGGCCAGCTTCCCGTCGAGATAGTCGCTCACCCCGCTCGCCATCAGCAGCACGACCGCCCAGCCGTCGTTGTTCGGCCCGCCGAACACCGGCCAGAGGATCAACCACAGGAAGACCGGGACTCCCACCAGCCGGGCCATGCTCAGCAGGTTGGGAATGGTGAGGACGCGGTCCGTCTGGACCCGCGTCTCCTGGACCTCCACCTGGGGGCCTCCTGGTGCGTACGACAACTTGTGCGGCATTGACCATACAGCAAAGAAGCCCCCCACCTGGGAAGGTGGGGGGCTTCTCTGAAAGATTGTTCGGCGGCGTCCTACTCTCCCACAGGGTCCCCCCTGCAGTACCATCGGCGCTTTGAGGCTTAGCTTCCGGGTTC